>DBGBSM010000460.1:0-2158 GCA_048468815.1 Parabacteroides sp. | reverse complement strand
CCGGTCGTATTTCCGGTTTCTGTATTATAGCGTACCTTTGCTGCGAAGAATGAAACGAAGATAGGTTGCGCCTCGGCATAATCGAAGAAGGGCTTTGCTTCTGCCCTCGGCTTGCACTACTTTTCTCTGAAAAGAGAAGATCGGCTGCGCCTCGGCATAATCAAAGCGAGCTTTGCTTCTGCCCTCGGCTTGCACTACTTTTCTTCAAAAAACAAGTAAAATATGAAAGGCTTTTTATACGGTATCGCCTCCTCGGCCACTTTCGGACTGATCCCCCTATTCACGCTGCCCCTGATGGCTAAAGGTATGGTATTCGACTCCATTCTGTTCTACCGCTTCCTGGTTGCGGCAACCGCCATCGGAATCATCCTGCTGCTGCGGAAAGAAACTTTTTCGGTTACCCGGAAAGAGCTGCCGGTGTTGGTATTATTGGGCTTCCTGTACGCCGGTTCCGCCCTGTTTTTATTCTGGGGATACACCTACCTGTCGAGCGGAATCGCCACGACTATCCACTTCTTGTATCCGGTATTCGTTACGCTGATTATGCTGGGCGTCTTTCACGAAAAAAAATCGTTCTGGACTTTCCTGGCCGTAGCACTGGCCGTTACCGGCGTGGCGCTGCTTTCGGCCGGCGACGGCGAAACGCGGTTGAGCGGTACGGGCATTTTCATCGTGATTCTCTCGGCTGTAAGCTATGCCCTGTATATCACAGGCGTGAATAAATCGACCGTACATACGATGAAAGGACTGAAACTCACCTTTTACGTTTTACTATCCGGCTCCGTGATTTTCTTTTGTATGGCCCAGATAAAAGGAACCTTCCAAGCTATCCCCGATGCGGCCTCGTACCTGAATATCGTGTTGCTCGCCGTGGTGCCCACCGTTATATCGAACCTCACGTTAGTGAAAGCCGTGGGTTACATCGGCTCCACCCTGACGGCCGTACTGGGCGCCATGGAGCCGCTCACGGCCGTATGCGTGGGGATTATCGTGTTTCGCGAACCTTTTACCGCCAACCTGGCAGCCGGCATATTATGCATCGTTACAGCCGTATCGACGATTATCCTGGCCCGCCACCTGCAACGGGCTACCGTACGGCTCCGCTCGGTTGTCACCGCCCGCCGGATCGGGAAGCAAAAGCCTGCGGGCGACTAAACAATCTTTCTTCAATTCAGTTATATAGATAAAATAGTAAAATACGGATTACAATGAAAAAAAGTTGGATTTTTACGCTTTTGTGCATCAGCCTGGTAGCTTTTGCCGCATGCAACTCGAAAGCCAAAAGAGCAGATATAGTGGAAGAAGAAGGGGTGATGATTATGGACATAGATACCGTTACTCCGGCCGATACCGCCAGCCTGTCGTTTATTACGGAATGGGTGGGCAAATATCCGCAAGAGGTAAATCTTTTCGGCCTGAACGTATTGAGCGACCGGCTCAAACAACTCATGGGAATGCAGTACGACTCGATGATGGCGAACTGGAATACCGAAACGCCGATCGAAGTAGAAGACAGCATCATTCACACGAGCGGCTGCAAAGCGCACGATTGTCCGGCCGACGATTACGAGTTGTATATCGACCTCGCCGATAACAATATCAATGTGTACAACCTCCGGAACGACTCGCTGCAGATTTACGCCGAGCAAGATACGATTGCTTTGCCTACGAAAATGAAAGCGAACCTGCGGGTGATTCTGAGCAATGCGAATATAACGTTTTACAAAGGGTTGTAAGGAGTACGCCGTTTTTCGAACCGGAAAGAAGAACTGTGTTCGCAGCAGTGCGGAGCATTTTTTATCCGGACTGCACAGAACACCGGAAATGCACGGCTTTTTATTCCGGAATTTCTAAAAAGACTAAACAACTTGTTTGCCCTTTCTTAAATGGAGGGGGAAGGAACAAATAAAACAAAGGCAGCCGAACGGTCGTGTACCGGCTGCCTTTATCGTAACGATCCACACATCCCTGCTATCGGCAGGGATGCCCGGTTACGCACAATACAGTGACAACCGGCTCACGGTGAGTCGGTTGTTTTCATTATCATCCGAAAGGTTTTCTTAAAGGTGCGGATAAATCGTTACGGTACCGCCGCACAACGTATTTTCCGGAAAAGAGATGTATTACCGAAGCCGCCGGTTAATTCCGGAAATCAAGT
>DBGBSM010000459.1:0-2823 GCA_048468815.1 Parabacteroides sp. | reverse complement strand
AAACAAGAGAATGAAAAGCCGGGTATTCATTTCGCTTTGATGTTCCCGTAAGTCGTCGTCGCGAATAGCGGACACGGGAGTAACGGACTGGAGATAAAGGTTACCTATTTCCAGTTGGCCGCTCGAACGCTGCATAAAATCGTCGGCAAAGCCGGCGCCCGTACCCTTTTTTACCCGTACGGAAACTTCCAGCCAAGGAAGGTCTTCGGCCTGATACGTTTTTATATACGCCTCGGTAAATGGCAAATATGCGCGAGGCGCCGTTCGCTGAAACTCGTTCGCCCGGGCTTCGCCGGCAACCGCTTCTATCCGCATACGCCGGCCGTCGCCGGTATAAACCGTTTGCCGGAAAGCCGATTTCCCCTTAAATAACTCACCGGCTGCATCGCGGGTGACAACAAGTGTATTTTCCGAAAAATTATTTTTTAAATCGGATATATTTCCTTCTGCCAGCGAAATACGATACACGTCGAAATACTCGGGAGTAACCAGGTAAATGCGGCATTTTGCAGCTTGCGACGCCGTATCGCTACTCAAAGAAACGAAATTATCCAGATAGGTATAAGGAACTGCATACTGCGAAACAGCCACTTCCTCTACCTCCGGATAATGCCGGAGCCGTTGTACCGCTTCCCACACGTCTTCTCCGGCAGATACGGGACGTACATCGGGTGAAACGTACCCTTCCGCCCCCACTTCCCGCGAACTGAACTGGAAATGATATGTCCGGTCGATATCGAAGCCTACCGGTGTATGCAACATGGCTATTGTTGCCAGGAAATAATCCACCACATACCACAGGCAAACCGAAACGAGCAAAAGCTCGCCCAACAGCCATCCGTTACTTTTACGCTGATTCCAGATTAAGCGGAGTATATGTTTTATCATCTTCTTTGCAGTTTAAACAGATTAGTTTTCATTCAGCGAATCGACTATTTTCCGTCCGGATATCCGGAGGGCGGGAATGCCTGCCGATAACAGATTTAACACCAGACAGAATAAAAAGGCATACGCAAAGATAACCGGGTTAAACAATTCGGCCATCGACAACGCAGGCGTACCGCCGAATACCGAGGTAATGGAAACAAAGCTATTGCCCAACAACCAGGTACGCATCAAGTAAACAGCCACATACGATATAACCAGGCCGGCTACTCCGCCCAATAACGTAAGAAACATATTTTCCGACAATATTTGCAGCAGCAATTCGCCCCGGGTAGCCCCGAACGCTTTCCGCACCCCTATCTCAGCCATCCGTTTCCGCATCCGTGAAAGCGTCATGCCCGAAAGATTAAGGGCTGGTACCAGCAAGAGCAGCACGATAATCAATACATATCGAACGATGGTAGTCGTTTTGTCGGGACCGATAGCTCCGGCTCCTTTGATTTCCCATTCCAACTGGGTATCGGGTTGGTCGTACAAAACCAATTTGTATTCCTTAAGAGCGCTGTTGTACCGGGCCAGCCGATTGTTCAACTCGTCGCGGATAGCACCGAAGTCGGAGGCCGATTCAGCTAAAATGATGGCCTGAAACCAACCGGTAATGCTTTCCGCCCATTTTTCGTCGGGAAAAGCATACGTGGAATAAGGAACCCATACCTCAGCGTACGAGGCTTTGGCGATGGTCGACACATCTTTCACTACACCGCCTACCGTATAAGGCTGGTAACTCAGCAGAACCGTTTTGCCTACCGCATCGGCCGTTCCGAACAACCGGCGGGCAACCGACTCGGCAATCACTACCTTCCGGATACCCGCTTCCGTTTCCGCCTGCGAATAAGGGCTCCCGTAGAGAAAATCGAAATCGAAAATTTTCCAGAATACAGGATCGGTAAAAAGGGTCAATGCGTTTTTCTTTTTCTGTCCGCCGGACAACGAAACGAGCTGTGTACGCCACGGCGAAATAAAAGCGACCGCCTCCGGCGTTTCCAACGGAAGAAAACATTCTTTCAACGTGCGTAGCGAAAGAAAGGCTCTGCCGTATTCCTGCCCGTTGCATAACCGGCCGCCCCAACGCACATACAACATGCGGTCGCGATTATTTTCGGGAGTATAATTTTTTACCCGCATCTGGTAAGTAAGTACCATTACCATAATCATGCCGATAGCCAAACCCGTACCGGCTATAGAAATGATGCTGAGCAATTTATTCTCCTTCAACGTGCGGAACGCCTGCTTCCAATAGAGTCCGAGTAAATTCATCTACCGCTCGTTTTACATTACCTGGCGCCCGTCGAAGAAACGCACCGTACGGGAAGTTTGTTTGGCCTGTTCCTCGTTATGGGTAACCATCACGATGGTACGCTTGTCTTCTTTATTCAATTGATGAAGCAGCTCCATCACCTCGATACCCATTTTACTGTCGAGGTTACCGGTAGGCTCGTCGGCCAAAATGATTTCCGGGTTCCCCACGATAGCCCGGGCAATCGCTACCCGCTGACATTGCCCCCCCGACAACTGCGTAGGGAAATGACGCATCCGGTGCGAAAGCCCCACTTTTTCCAGCACAGCCTCGGCCGCTTTCTTCCTTTCGGAAGCCGACACCTTGCGATACAACAAGGGCAACTCTACATTATCTATTACATTCAGCGAATTAATCAAATGGAAGCTCTGAAATACGAAACCCAACTGTTGGTTACGGAAATGAGCCAATTCCTTGTCTTTCATATCCACGGTGTTCGTTCCGTTAATTTCCACAGAGCCGGAAGAGGGTGTATCCAGCAGCCCCATAATATTGAGCAGCGTACTTTTGCCACATCCCGAAGGGCCCATGATAGATAAAAACTCGCCTTTTTTCACTTCGAGGTTCACATTCTCCAACGC
>DBGBSM010000458.1:0-4410 GCA_048468815.1 Parabacteroides sp. | reverse complement strand
CGGTACTCGATTCGGACGGTTTGCCGGTTATCGGCGCCAATGTCGTTGAAAAAGGAACCGTCAACGGTACGGTAACCGATGTAGACGGACGTTTCGAGCTGACTGTTTCCGATAAGTCGGTACTTGCTGTTTCTTATATCGGCTATAATACCGAGGAAATACCGGTAAAAGACCGGAATGTGTTTACCGTTCGTTTAACCGACGATTCGCAGGCATTAGACGAGGTGGTAGTAGTCGGATACGGTACCGTAAAAAAATCGAACCTTACAGGAGCGCTTTCTTCGGTAAAGATGGAGGATGTGCCTCAAATCGGAACGGTATCGGTAGCCAACGTGTTGCAGGGCCGCGTACCGGGTCTCTCTATCCGCCAAAGCTCGGCGGCACCCGAAGGGGGATACGAGCTGGTAATTCGCGGGGCGGCTTCTACGGGAGCCGGCAATGACCCGTTGTATGTGGTCGATGGTTTTCCGGGGGGCGACATCCATACCATCAATCCGAACGACATCGAGTCGGTGGAAGTATTGAAAGATGCGAGCGCCACTGCTATTTACGGCGCCCGTGCCGCGAACGGGGTAATCCTGGTCAATACCCGGAAAGGGAAAAAGGGCGGATTGAATATTCACTTCAAAGCCAATGCCTCCATGCAAACGATGGCGAAGCCGTACGAAATGATTTCTTCCCGGGATTACATGAACCGGGCTAACGAGTTTTTTAAAGAAGATTGGAAGTATACCCATAAAATAGCGCCTTACGGAAATGTCGACCCGGCCACGGTAACTTCTACGCCTAAGGTGGCTTTTACACCGGAACAAATCGCTTCAGCCACCGATTTGACCGATTGGTTCGACGAAATTACCCGTACCGGTTTTGTTAACGAAGAAAGCCTTTCGGTGAACGGGGGGAGCGATAATGTACGGTATTTGTTTTCGTTGAGCCATTTCGGGCAAGACGGAGTGGTAATAAACAGCGGCGTGGAAAAGTACATGGCGCGTGTCGACCTCGAAATCGATTTGGCCGAGTGGCTCACTACCGGTTTTTCCGTTTCCGGCAACCAGTCTAATCTGGATAAAATCGGGCAGGCTGACAAACCTACCTCGGTCGGTATGATCCGGGATGCCATGATGTATCCGGGCTATCTTCCCATATACGACGAGGAGGGGAATTATGCTATCAATCCCGACCATCCTACCATTGCTAACCCGGTTTCGTGGAAAGAAGTCGAAAACCGGGAAAACAGTTTCCGCGCCCTGGTGAATAACTTCTGGCGTGTAAATTTAACGAAGGAGCTGGAGTTCCGGTTGAACTGGGGGGTAAATTACCGCTTTTACAAGGAAACGTCGTTTTATCCTAAAACGCACCTGGAAGGCAAGAACCTCAATACGTCGGCTTCGGCGAAGGAAACCCGTAAAAACGATTATTTACTGGATGCTACGCTTACTTATACCAAAAGTTTGTTTTCGAGCCACCAGCTAAAAGCGATGGCCGGTTATGCTTATCAGAAGTTCAATACGGAATATCTGTCCGGTTCGAATTCCGATTTTTTGACGGCTGTGTTCGGTACGAATAATTTAGGCGCAGGAGGCGACCTGACCAAGAAAGTGGGTAGCGGTAAAACTGTAACCAAGTATTTGTCGTATTTCGGGCGGATTAATTACGACATCGCCGATAAGTATTTGTTTACCTTTACTTTGCGTGCCGACGGCAGCGACAAGTTCGGCGCGGATAATAAATTCGGTGTTTTTCCGTCCGGAGCGTTTGCCTGGCGGATTATCGAAGAAGGTTTTATGAAAAACCAACAGTTGTTGTCGAACCTGAAGCTTCGTTTAAGTGTGGGACAAACGGGAAATGCCGAAATAGGCGGGAACACATATGGCTTTTACACTTCCGGCGCCGACTATATCGTGGGTAATTCGTTGGTTTCGGGGGTGTCTGAAAATCAATTGCCGAATGCCCGTTTGAAATGGGAAACGACTACCGAGTATAATGCCGGTCTGGATTTCGGCTTGTTTAATAACCGCTTGACCGGAACGGTGGAGTACTATTATAAAATGATCTCGGATTTGTTGGATAAACGTACTGTCGGGTCGTACTATCCCGTGAGCTCGGTAGCCGATAACCTGGGGAAAACCCAAAGTCGGGGCTTCGAATTGCAACTGAATAGCCTCAACGTATCCAACAAGGATTTTACCTGGTCTACGAGCCTGAATTTGTATAATTATAAAGACCGCTGGCGCGAGCGTAACCCGTATTCCATCTTATCTGTGTACGAAAACGAAACGGCTCCGTTACATATAAAATACGGTTACCTGAGCGACGGCTTGATTCAGGAGGGCGAAGTGGTGCCTCATATGGCGGATGCCCCGGCCGGAAGTATCAAAATCAAGGATATCGACGGATGGCTGAAGGATGAGAAGGGTGATTATATTTTAGATTCGAAAGGGCGCAAGCAGCTTTCGGGTGATGCGGACGGTATTATCGACGATGCCGATAAAACGATTGTGCATAACGAGGCGCCGAGCTTGCTGTTCGGGTTGGGAAATACGTTCCGGTATAAGAATTTCGATTTGAGCTTCTTCTTTTACGGGGAGCTGGGACGCCAGGTATACAACGAAACCCGTATGGACTTCCTGCGTGCCGACCGTTTCCGCTTCGGCGACAATGTAACCGTCGACGCGCTCGACCGGTGGACATCGGCGAATCCGGGCGGCAAGTATCCTTCCGGACTGTATACGAAGTACGAAACGGAAACCGATTTTTGGGTGGAAAATGCGGATTTCATCCGGTTGAAAAACCTGACGCTCGGTTATACGCTGCCCCGGAGCGTATGCGGGAAAGTACTGAAAAATGCCCGCTTTTATGTAGATGCGCAAAATTTGTTCGTAATTACCAATTATACCGGGTCCGATCCCGAAACCGACAGTTTTTCGGCTTATCCGAATCAGAGAACGTTTTCATTAGGTGTCGAATTATCTTTTTAATCGTGTAGCAGTATGGCAATAAAATATTTAAAACAGATGTGCATCGTATCTTTCGGGTTGTTTTTAACGAGTTGCTTCGACCTGGAGTACGAGAATTTCGAAAAAATTAATTCGGAGAATTTTCCTCAAAGCGAAGCCGACCTCGAAGCGGCTACAACCGGCGTATATCATACGTTAGGCAAGAGTTTTATTATGGCCGGACTGGATTACAGCGGCTGGACATTGAACGAGTTGCCTACCGACGAGTTAAATACGAGCTGGGGACATGTGTGGGAACAGGCGGAGCGTTTTCTGTGGACGCCTAATAATACGTCGGCCGAGAATGTGTATACGTTATACCAACAGGGTATAACCAAAGCGACCCGTATTATAGATGCATTCGATAAGTCGTCGGTTGATGAAGCCAAGAAGGAAAAGTATATTGCCGAGCTGCGAGTGCTGCGAGTATTGTATGCCCGCCTATTGTATAGTATGTTCGGTGCTGTGCCCATCGTAACTGATCCGGCTGTGGCGAACGATGTTTATACGGAGTGGAAGCCGGAGCGTCCTACCCGCGAAGAATATGTGGCTTTTATGGAGAAGGAATTGCTGGAAGCCTATCCTGCTTTGAAAAAAACGGTTCCGGCCGAGGAGTGGGGGCGTTTGTCGCGGGGTGCCGCCCTGACGCTGCTGATGAAGATTTATTTGAACGAGAAGGATTGGACGAAGGCTGCCGAAACGGCCGCGAAAGTGATGGAGTTAGGCGTATACGACTTGTTGCCGGTGTACAAAGATGTATTTGCTATCGAGAACGAAAACGCTTCGAACAGGGAAGTTATTTTTCCGATTCAGCGGATTACGTCTAATATCGATTATGCATGGAGCTATTTTGCTTGCGTACTGCCTGCATCGCCTTTATATAAATCGAAGTTGGGGAATACCATGGAAATATGGGGCGGATTGAAGATGCCTTGGGCTTTTTACGATAAATACGAGGCAACCGATGCGCGGCTGGAAACTATTATCCGGTATTATACCGATACGGATGGCAACGAAGTGGATTTCCGTACCGTAGCGCATCCGAAAGCTACGGGCGCCGCTCCGATGAAATACTCGGAAGACCCGGATCACCGGGGTGCACGCCAAGGAAGCGACTTCGTTATGTTTCGTTATGCGGATGTTTTGTTGTCGCGAGCCGAGGCGCTCAACGAGTTGAGCGGCCCTACGGCCGAATGTGTAGAATTAATCAACCGGATAAGGAGGCGTGCTTGTGTGGCTGAAATAGAAGCAGGTGATTATACTCAGGAAACCTTGCGTGATTTTATTCTGGATGAACGGGGCCGCGAGCTGTATTGCGAAGGACATCGCCGCGACGATTTGATCCGGCACGGCAAATATATCCGGCAAGCCGTCGACGACGGATTCGATGCCCGTGACTATCATGTATTGTATC
>DBGBSM010000457.1:0-4440 GCA_048468815.1 Parabacteroides sp. | reverse complement strand
ACATCATTCAGGCGCCAGTAACTTGCATCGTTCGATTTGCCGAAATAATTCAGCCCGTACGGATTCGAATCGTCTCGGTTAGCCGGATAAGTATGAATCGGATTTTCCGGTGTCCACCATGCTCGTTTCCGTATGTTGGTTATCCCGTCGAAATAGGTATTATTGTATTCCGTAAAGCGGGTAACTCCCTGCACGGTACTGATAAAAAAACTCATACTTAGATTTTTATACCGGAATGTATTCGTCAGGCCGCCTATCCATTTCGGGTCTTTATAACCGATTACCTGTTTGTCGTCGGCCGTGATTTTACCGTCCGGCACACCGTCCGGACCGCCGGTATCTTTAATCCTTACATCTCCTGGTTGGGCTTCCGGCATGTGCGAGTGGGTGATGTCGTCGCCTTCTTGCCAGATTCCGTCGAAAACATACGCATATACTACACCGATAGGCTCGCCGATAAACCAGGCGTTGGCAATGTTGTCTTTCGCTTTTCCGTAAGCGTCGTAAATACCGACGTCGATAATTTTATTGCGGGTGTGTGAAATATTTAGGTCGGTGGTCCACGAAAAGTCTTTATTCCGGAAATTAACTGTAGATAGCTGCCACTCCACTCCTTTATTTCCGGTTTTTCCGATATTCTGGCGGATGCTACCTACGCCGTTGATTTGCGGAATCACTTTATTGAGCAATAAATCGTACGTACGCGACGAAAAAATATCGACACTCCCCAGGATACGTCCTTTCAGAAAAGAATAATCCAGTCCGAAGTTAAACGAACGGGTCGTTTCCCAGCTTAAAGTCGGGTCGGCTAATTTGTTAGGGTAAAAACCGATGACGGTTTCTTTCTTGTCGTTCAGGTAATTTTCGTTCGACATGGTAGGCAACGACGAATAAGCCGAAATGGCCTGGTTTCCGTTTTCTCCATACGAAATCCGTACTTTCAGGCGGTCGATCCAACCGGCTTTAAGCATGAATTTTTCCTGGTCGATATTCCAGCCCAGCGCTATAGAGGGGAAGAATCCGAATTTGGAGTTGGCTCCGAAAGCGGAGAAACCGTCGCGTCGGCCGGTTAGCGTAAGGAGGTATTTCCCGGCATAATTATAATTGATGCGAAGCATTTGCGAAATAGTCGAAGTACGGGTATAAGAATCCGACGGCGCCCAACTCGTGGCGTATTTCGATTGGTAATACGTCATATAATCGCCGGGGAAACCTACAGCCGTATTATCGTGGAATTTTTCCGTATAGCGCTGCGCACTGTAAAGCCCGGTGAGTCCTATCGTATGTGTACCGAAAGTACGGTTATAGGTAAGGATGTTTTCGAGAGTCCAGTCTTCTTTGCCCTGGTTGTTTACCGTAGACGAGCCGCCTACTTTATCCCCTTCCAACGTATCGCGTCCCCGGTAAGTTTCGATTAGCCTGTAACGGTAACTATATCCGGCGTTCATCCGGTACGACAGTCCCCGGATAAAAGGAAAGTCTATTTGAAAGTAGTTATTACTCAATACGGAACGCGCTGCATCTTCTTTGATATAATTCAAGTTCTCCAATGGATTTTTTATGTTGCTGTCGCCTTCCCAGGGCGTAAAATTAACGGAACCGTCGTCGTTGAAAGGTACGTTTAGCGGATTCATCTTAAAAGCCGAGGCGATATTGGCTTTCTCTCCGTTTCGGCCGAAATATCCCAATTGAGTGCTGGTACCGATTTTCAGCCAGGAACTGATTTTGCTGTCTAAATTGATACGTACGGTATAGCGGTCGAAATTATCGTTTTTCGCTATTCCCATCACTTTACCGAAAGAACCGGAAAAGAAATAACGGGTACTTTCCGTGCCACCGGATACCGAGAGGTTGTGTTGATGGCGCTGTCCGGTACGGGTAGCTAAATCCATCCACCGGGTATCCGTACCTTTTTCATATTCTTCCTGTTCGGGTACGGTAATCATATTGGTGCCTTTTCGCTCTATCTTGAACCGGTAAAATTTTTCTGCGTTCATCATTTCCGGCAGATTGGCCGTTTTATCGAATCCATAATATCCGTCATAGCTTACGGATACTTTACCGATATTCCCTTTCCGGGTACTTACCAGAATTACCCCGTTGGCGGCCCGGGCTCCGTAAATAGCAGCGGAAGAGGCGTCTTTTAGTATTTCGATCGATTCTATATCCGTCGGGTTGATTTCCGAAAGGAAGCCGGAGTAGGGAATGCCGTCTACTACAATCAGCGGGCTTCCGTCGGCAGAAATGGAATTCTGTCCCCGGATACGTATTTTGTTTTCGTTCCCTTCGGCAGTAGAAGAAGTGGTGCTGATCTGTACACCGGCAATTTTCCCTTGCAGAGCTTGTGTAATAGTCGTTTGTGGCATTTCAGCCAATTGGGCGCTTTTGATAGAAATTACCGAACCGGTTACATCTCTTTTTTTCTGGATTCCGTAACCTACGACAATTACTTCTTCCAACGTTTTGGTATCGGGTAATAACCGGATTCGGAAAGATGTTTTCGTACCGACACGAATTTCCGTCGTTATCATGCCGATATACGAAATTTGCAAAATACTGCGGTCATCGACCTGTCCGTAAAAAGAAAACAAGCCGTCCGTATCGGTAACGGTACCGGTAGAAGTACCTTTAACCAGTACGGTAGCGCCGATTAGCGCTTCTCCGTCCTCGTCGGTGACTTTGCCGGTTATGGTTCGTCCTTGTTGTGCAACATCTTCTATGCCGTTTAGTTTGTCTGACAATACGATATGCGTGCCTTCCAGGGCATACTGTATCTGCGTATCTGCAAAAAGCAGGTGCAGCACTTCCGAAACAGGCGTATCTTTTACTCGAACAGATACTTTTGTACCGATATTTATATGGGAATTCACAATGAATAAATAATCGGTCTGGCTTTCTATTTCATTCAAGACACTTTCCAGAGGCCTCTTGTTACATGAAATCGTTACGCGGGCATTTTGGCAATACCCATTCTCTGCATACAAGCCGATTGCAAAGAAAAAAGTAAGGAAGATTGTGATTTTCATGGTTCTGAATAACATATTAGTCGATTGTTTTTGGGGGTATATTGTACCCGGCAGAGAAATTTTATTCATATCTTTACTTCGGTAAAGCAAAAATAGACTGCAATCCGGCATAAATAAGTTTGTTCGGTTATGCGTGTGGCTTGCACTATTTTTTCTTCGAAAAGAGAAGATAGGCTGCGCCTTAACATAATCAAAGCAAGCTTTGATTATGTATTCGGCTTGCACTATTTTTCTTCGAAAAGAGAAGATAGGCTGCGCCTCAACATAATCAAAGCAAGCTTTGCTTATGTATTCGGCTTGCACTATCTTTGCAGTTCATAAATGGATAATAGATACAATTGTGAGTGAATGATTGTGTTAATCCGAAAAACGGAATGCCGGCTTTGCGGCCAAACAGGTCGGCATTCTTTTTCGATTAACCTGTGGTGTTTCTTCAGTTTTTCATGGGTGTTTCGTCATAGGCCATCCCTCCTTTTTTATTGAATGTAAATAATCGAATTCTCATCGTTTCTGCCGAACCGGAAAGAAACGTCTTTCTGTAATACTTTTAAAGCGTACATAATGCCGTCCGACTGCCGGAATTTGCCTGTATACCGGTTTCCCGATAGGTGTCGGTTTTCAATAACAATCCGTACACCGTAATACTTTTCGAATTTTTTCATTATATCGCCAAACGGTGTGTCTTTAAAGCAAATCAATCCTTCACGCCATTTATACACATTATAATCGGTAATGGCTGCTACTTGCAACCGGCCGTTTTTCCTGTATGCCATTTGGCCCGGTTGCAATACAAGTCGTTTATTTCCCTGCACGACTTGTATGGCGCCTTCCAGTAAAGATGCCGTAAAAATACTGTCGTCCGGATAGGCTTCTACGTTGAACCGGGTGCCTGTCACTTTTACAATTCCTTTGGTCGTTTCTACGATAAACGGTTTTCGGACGTTATGCGCTACTTCGAAATAGGCTTCTCCGCTTAATATCACTCTCCGGGTATGGCCGGAGAATGCAGCCGGATAACGGAGAGAGGAACGGGAGTTGAGCCATATATCGGTTCCGTCGGGTAACCGGATGCTGATTCGTTGGCCGGCCGGAACCGATATTTGTTGCATAGCGGAGATTTCCTGTTTTGCCGGATAAGAGCGGTAAATAAACGAAATGACCAGGGTGACTACGATAACCGCAGCTATTTTTCCTGCTTCCAAGAGCCATTTTTTACGGAAAATACCTGGTTTCCGGCACCTGTCGAACTGTTTTTCGTCGGTTAGCAACAGCATGGCATCGAACAGTTGCCGTTCTTTATAAAATATACGGTAATTTTCGGGCGATTCTTCCGTCCATTTTTGTATGTTGACCCCTTCTTCCGGAGTGGAATTACCCTGGAAAAAATTGTATAACTGTGCTTTATCCATAGCTT
>DBGBSM010000456.1:0-8383 GCA_048468815.1 Parabacteroides sp. | reverse complement strand
CTTTCTGGTCTTCTTCGAGGATAACCGGGATATTTTCCCGTTTCCCGACCCGGATTTCCTGGTTTTTATATCCTACATACGAAATAACCAAAACGGCTTCGTTCGAAGGAACCGTTAACGTATAAGCCCCGTCGATATCGGTGATGGTGCCTAACGTGGTTCCCTTTACCGAGATATTCCCTCCGATAATCGGTTCGCCCTTTTTATCTTTCAGCGTACCGTGTATTACTTTTTCCGTTTTTCCGGCGGGAGCCGGAACCGTTGTTTTTTTGAGAACGATTTGCCGGTCTTTTATTTCGTAGCTCACCGGTTGCCCGCGGAACAGTTGCTCCAATACTTTTTCGATGGGTTGCGAGTTTACTTTAATACTTACCCTTTTCGAAGTATCGAGGATATTTCCGTAATACAGAAATACGAATTCGCTCTGGTTTTCTATTTGCGAAAGAACTTCCTTTACGGTAATATCGTTCAAATCGAAGGTAAAGCTTTTGGATTGGGCATAGGCCGATATGCCGGCGGAAAACATCGGGCCTGAAATTGAAAACAAGCCAATCAACAGTATGACTGTATGAATTTTAGCCATCATACCGTTTCTTTTCTTATTATTTTTCATATATTTGTAGATTTAAGAATCGAAGATAGGCCGCCCTACGGCGGAGTCGGGTAACCTTGACTGCCTTTTCGTTCGGTCTGCACTATCTTTGTGGATTTAAGACTTCAACCCCTTGTCCGGTCGGTTGGATGTTTTTAAATTTATCCGGGTAATATTTGCGGTATTATCCGGATTTTTTTGTCCGGTTTTTATATCATAGGCATCTGTTTTAGGTTATACATATATTTATTGCTCCCAGGTTGTTACGTAAAATACCCCGTCGTTCCGGCGGTAAGTTACCGGGGCGGTTACGGAAATCAGGCGGAGTACTTCTTCCAAGCCTTCGTGCAGGTCTAACTTTCCGTGCAAGGGCTTTACCGGATGCTCCGCAGCGAAAACAATCTTTTCGCCGTAATACCGTTCCAGTTTCAGGAACACAGCCGGCAACGGCTCGTCGTGCAGGATGAGCACCCCTTCGGTCCAGGCCGTGTATTCGCCGGCGCAAACTTGCCGCTTGCCCAGCAAACGACCTTTTTCTATACTGGCCAGCTCGTTCGGTTCGAGCCGCAACTCTCGGTTATTCCCGTCTTTTATTTTTACAGCTCCCCGTACCAGTACGACCGAGGCCTGGTTTTCGTCTTTATACGCCTGTATATTGAAAGCCGTACCGAGTACTTCCACATCGAAACCGGTGGTTTTTACAATGAACGGAGCGTGCTCGTCGCGGTGTACATCCAGGAAAACTTCTCCTTCAACGTAAATTTCCCGTTTGTCTTTTTCAAAGCTGGCCGGATAGATTACCCGCGAGCCGGCATTGACGTCCAAGCGGGTTCCGTCGGCCAACACCAGCCGGATGTGTTTCCCTTTCGGTACGTCGAGCCGGTTGAGCTGTTCCGTATCCTGCACCGTTTCTTCGAGGAGGTTTTTATCCACCGAAACGCTTCCCCGGGGCGAATAAGCGATTACGGCATCTGTTTGCACCGGTATGCGGGCTCCCGACGAAGTGGTTAAAATAATATCCTTTCCGGGTACGGATACCGAGTCGGCGAGTAGGGCCGCTTCCCGGATGTTTTTACCCGGTTGCTGCGCATAGAAATAAGCGCCTGTTCCGATGAAAAGGGCTAAAAGGGCGGCCGCTGAACAAACAGCAATAAGATACCGCCGGGCTGTTCGTTTACCGGTGCGTTCTATCCGGCATTCTATTTTTTGCCACAACTCGTTTTCGCCGGTCAAGGGCGAACCGGTTTGTTCCCGCTTGCGCAGGTAAGTAACGAGTTTCCGGCTTACCGAGAGGGAGTGTTTCCTTGTTGGTTTCATGGGTCGGAGGTGCTTGTTTGTATGTATAACGGTGAAATGCGGATTTACTCCTCACTATTTCGGGAAAAAATGCAGGTAGGAGGAAAATCAAGCTGAATAGCTTCTATTTTCCTCCTGTTTCGGTAAAAAATTTTTTTATTCAAGGACTGGTTTGCCGCCGTTGTTGACGAGCTTGCCGCGGGCGTGTTTATTTTGCCCCCCTCGGCGGCAAACGAAAACAACGGGATGCGGCGAAGGAATTTTCTTTGTTTGCGTAGCTGAACCGGTTATTTCTTTTCTTCCATTAATTCGTAGAGCCGGATTACGGCGCGGCCAACCAAATTCATGGCCGAATGGGGCGTAATCTTTAAAATAGCCGCTGTTTCAGCCCACGAGAATTCCTGTATATAATATAGGTAGATAGCATTGCGTTGGTTGGCGGTAAGGTGGGCCAAGGCATTTTTCAATTGCCGGCTTAACCGGAGGTCGTCGTCGTTTCCGGTAAACAAAGCAGCCAGCTCGGTATCTTCTATCCGGATTTCGAACTCCATTTCTTCCAGCGGAACTTTTCGGACGGCCGATTCCTGTTTGTCCCACAGTCCGTTTCTTAGTGCCCTGAATAAATACGATTTTACGAAGCGAACGGCAGGCAACTCTTTATTGCGGTATATTTTGATAAAGAGGTCTTGGATGCAGTCTTTCACCAGCTCTTCGTCGGCGCCGAACGCTTTCCCGTAATTCAGCAGAGATACGAAATAGCGTCTGTACAACGCTTCCAGCGCCGGCTTGTCTCCCCCGGTTAATGCCCGCCATAAATCCGGGTCGGATAACTTCCGGTACCGGGCGGATGAATTATTTTTCTGAGCGTCGTGCTTATCCATATCGAAGGGTTAGAAGCAAAAAGGCGTGATGGGAATTTTGCGTAACACCGGAACAGAAACGTTTCCGTAAATCCGGTCCGGCTACTGTACCGGCGACTTTAATATCCGCGCCAGCATGTCCAGTGCGTAAGCGATATGGTAATTCACCGTTTTTACCGATATATGGAGCCTCTCCGCTATTTCTTTGTAAGGCAGTTCCTCTATCTTAGCCAGGAAAAATACGAGTTTGCACCGGGGCGGTAATTTTTCTATCGCCTTGTTCAAGGCAGCCGTTTCTTCCCGTCCGATTATTTCCTCGTCGGGCGATTGCACCGGGGCGAACCGGAATTCGTCGATTTCGTCGAACGACAAGGCGCTTTTTCCCGACTCTTTCCGTCGGTAAGAAACGGCTTTCCGGTAGGTAACGGTTTGCAGCCAAGCCGGTACGCTGCGGATTTGGGGCAGGAAAGCCCGGTTCTTCCATACTTCCAAAAACACGTCGCTTACGATTTCCTCCGCCGTTTCTTTTCGTCCCGACAAGCCGAATGCATAGTAATATAAACGGGAAGAATGGAACTCCGTAAAACGATTGAACACCGTTTCATCGCCTTCGGCGATCCGCTTTGTTATATTGTTTTCCATTTTTACGTATAGTCCAGTCGATTAACAAACACACAATAAGTATACGAGTTCCTGTCGGCGGTAAAAGAAAGGGTTACGGACGATGGGGTATCTACCTCCGTGCCCGGCTGTATTTCCCGCTCGGAAAGCCGGAAGTGCGTCGCTCGTTTTATTATTTCACTTTATTGATACTGACAAATATACGGGTTTAAAGCATATTCCCGGACGGAAACAGCCGTAAAAAATTATTTTTTACGGAAAAGTCGAAAAAAGTCCGTTCGGCACCTAGAGATTTTTTCCCGGGCTGCGTCTATATAATCAAATCGACTTCACGAATCGGAATTTGAAAAACTACGGTCGGTTTGCCGGATTACCCGGGGTGAAGCGGAACGACCGAACCGGTATACGTTACCGTAACCTCGAACGTTCCGCAAAAACTGAAAGAGGGGCAGGGCGATAACCGGTACGCCTGTTTCATCCTCCCCGAGCATACCGACTACGTGATGGTCGACATCGGGCAATCGGCAGTGGTTTTCGACACGAAATAACGGAATATGAAAAAAAGAATAAGAAAGAAATGCATGCGGTACGTGCCGGCGGGAAGCTTGCCGGTTCTGAAAACAGCGATAGCCTGCTTCGTGTGGCTCGGATGCGCCCTTCAGGCCGATGCGGCGCATGTGTGGGTGGAAGCGGAAAGTTTCCGGGATAAAGGCGGCTGGGCGGTCGATCAGCAGTTTATGGACTGCATGGGCTCTCCGTACCTGTTGGCCCACGGAATAGGAAAACCGGTAGCCGATGCCGTAACGGAAATAGCGGTGCCCGAGGCAGGTGCTTACCGTATCTATGTACGCACTTTTAACTGGACTTCGCCCTGGCACCGGGGCGAAGGGCCGGGAAAGTTCGCCCTGAAAGTAAACGGAAAAAAACTGCCGGCCGTACTGGGCGCGGAAGGAGAAGCGTGGATGTGGCAATACGCCGGCCAGGCCAGGCTGAAAGCCGGGAAAGCGGCGCTCGCCCTGCACGACCTGACCGGCTTCGACGGCCGTTGCGATGCCGTGTATCTTACTACGGAACAAAACGATATTCCTCCCGGAGACATTGCCGGACTGGCTGATTTCCGGAGGGAAATGCTCCGTTTGCCTGCCACGCCCTCCGTATGCCGTTCGTACGACTTCGTTGTGGCAGGCGGCGGTATCGCCGGCATGTGTGCGGCGGTCGCAGCGGCCCGGGCCGGGTGTAAAGTCGCTTTGGTAAACGACCGTCCGGTGCTGGGCGGCAACAATAGCTCGGAAGTGCGGGTACACCTGGGCGGCCATATCGAAACCGGGCCGAACAAAGGGCTGGGACGTATGATAAGGGAGTTCGGACATAGCCGTGCCGGTAACGCGCAACCGGCCGAAAATTACGAAGACGACAAGAAAAGCACCTTCATAGCCGCCGAAGAGAACATTACCTTATTCGCCTCTTACCGGGCCGTTTCGGTGGAAACGGACGGCAACCGCATCGCCGCGGTAATAATCCGGCACATCGAAACCGGCGAAGAGCAACGCCTCGCGGCGCCGCTGTTCTCGGATTGCACGGGCGACGGTACCGTGGGTTACCTGGCCGGAGCCGATTACCGCACCGGTCGCGAGGCGCGCAGCGAGTTCGGCGAGGAGCTGGCTCCCCTCACGGCCGACCAGATGACGATGGGTGCTTCCGTGCAATGGTATTCGGCGGATACGGGCAAAAGCGCCCCGTTTCCCGATTTTTCCTACGGCATCGTTTTCAACGAAGACAATTGCGAAAAAGTAACGATGGGCGAATGGAAGTGGGAAACCGGCATGCATCTCGACCCGATAACCGACGCCGAGCGTATCCGCGATTACGGGTTGCTGGTGGTTTATTCGAACTGGAGCTTCCTGAAAAACCGGCTGAAAAGCAACGGCGCGTATAAACGCCGGGCATTGGAATGGGTGGCGTACATCGCCGGTAAAAGGGAGTCGCGCCGGTTGCTGGGCGATTATATCCTGAAACAAGACGACATCGACAAGAACGTTTTCCACGAAGACGCTTCGTTCGCCACCACCTGGAGCCTCGACTTGCATTTTCCCGACCCGGAAAATTCGCGGAAGTTCCCTGGAGCCGAGTTCAAAGCGGCTACCCGCCATGTGTATATCCACCCGTACGCCGTGCCTTACCGCTGCCTGTATTCCCGGAATATAGCCAACTTGTTTATGGCCGGGCGCAACATCAGCGTAACGCATGTGGCGCTCGGTACGGTACGGGTGATGCGCACCACCGGCATGATGGGCGAAGTAGTGGGGATGGCCGCCGCATTATGCAAAAAGTACGGCTGCCTGCCCCGCGACATTTACCGGCTCCGGCTGGAAGAGTTGAAAGAACGGATGCGGGAAGGCGCCGGGAAAACCGGCGGGTTGCCGGATAACCAGCATTTCAATGTGTCGAACCGGTTGTTGCCGGTTCCGCGGGCTTTTATAAAAAACGAATAGACAGAACGAACCATGAAAACGCTTTTTACCGTATGGGCGCTGGCCTGTACCGCTTGTTTTACGTACGGCCGCGACGCCGGTTACAGCCGGCTGCAAGGGGATACGTTGGTTATCGGAAATAACCGCATCGAACGGAAATTCCGCTGGAACGGCGGTAACCTGAAAACCTGTAGCCTTACCGATAAAACGGCCGGCACTACGTTTTTCACCGCATCGCAGGCGCCCGATTTTTCCGTTTCCGGCCAGGCGCCGGCCGCTTCCGGCGGAACGTATAAAACGGAGCGGCTCGCCGCTACGCCTATCCGCCCGGCCTGTACGGAAACGACGGTGACTTTTTCGCTCGGTGCGTTGCAGGTGAAACGGGTGTACCGGGTGTACGACGACTGCCCGGCGATAGCTTGCGATACCTATTTGCGGGGAACCGCAGGGCGCCTCGCCGGCGGCCGGGAAACGGATGCGGCCGACCGGAAAAACATCGAGTTCGCCGAAGATATGCAAACCAAGCCGGCGGCCGCCGCCTTAGACCGGTTGTACCTGGAAGGGGCGCACTGGCAGGCGAAAGCCGTGGAATTCTGGGACGAGACGGACTGGAACAACAACCTCGTGGCGGAGCGGAATATCCTGTCGTACCGCAAAAACAGTTACCGGGGCAACTTGCTGTTCGTGCGGAACAGCATAGACGGATGCGGCTTTTTCTTCCTGAAAGAAGCGCCGTGCTCAGGCAAGCAGTTGGCTTATCCGGGCGCCGACTTTATTACGGAGTTCGGAAAATTCACGGTTACCGGCTTGGGTATCGCGGCGAACGACCTGATGCCCGGGGAATGGACCCGTTTATACGGCTGTGTAACGGGCGTATACGGGCCGGGCGAGTACCGGGCCCTCGCCGCGCTGCGCAGCTACCAGAAAAATCTTCGCCGGCACTTGCCCGGGCGCGACGAAATGGTGATGATGAATACCTGGGGCGACCGCAGCCAGGACGCCAAAGTGAACGAGGCGTTTTGCCTGCGCGAGCTGGAGCGGGCTGCCCGGCTGGGAATCACTTGTTTCCAGATTGACGACGGCTGGCAAACCGGCAAAAGCCCCAACTCGGCCGTAGCGAAAGGCTCTTTCCGGAACATCTGGGAAAACGAGTCGTACTGGAAGCCCGACCCGGATAAGTATCCCCGCGGCCTGGCGCCGGTAGTGGCGAAAGGCAAAGAACTCGGCATCGAAATCGGGTTGTGGTTCAATCCGAGCGTGCAAGACGATTTCGCCGACTGGGAAAAGGATGCGGAAACGCTTATCGGGCTTTACCGCACCTACGGCATCCGCGTTTTTAAAATCGACGGGCTGGCTATCCCTACCAAACGGGCGGAAACCCGGTTGCGCCGCTTGTTCGACAAAGTGCTGGCCGAAACCGGTAACCGGGTGGTATTCAACCTGGATGCCACGGCCGGGCGCCGGGGCGGTTACCATTTATTCAACGAGTACGGCAATATCTTCCTCGAAAACCGGTACACCGACTGGCAGAATTATTATCCTTACCAAACGCTCCGCAACCTGTGGATGCTCTCGCGTTATGTTCCTGCGGAGCGCCTGCAAATCGAATTCCTGAATAAATGGCGGAACGCGGATGCGTACGGCGACGACCCGTTCGCGCCCGGCCGTTACCCGTTTGCTTACCTGTTCGCCGTTACCCTGGCCGGACAACCCCTGGCGTGGCTGGAAGCCTCGAACCTGCCCGACGAAGCCTTCGGGATAAGCGGCCTGGCGGAAGGGTATAAACAAGTACAGGCCGACTTTCACCGGGGCATGATTTTCCCGGTGGGCGAGGAGCCTTCGGGGCGTTCGTGGACGGGATTCCAGTCGGTATGCTCCGGCGGACGGGGTTACCTGCTGCTGTACCGGGAAGATAACGACCGCGAAACCGCCCGGATAGATACGTGGCTGCCCGAAGGGACTACGGTAAAATGCACGCCGGTGCTCGGAAACGGCCGGCCGGTAACGGTAACCGCGGAGCGGAACGGCGCGATACCGGTTTCGCTTCCCGGGAAAAACGCGTTCGTTTTGTACCGGTACGAACCCGTGTAAGCGCACCGGTACGAAAAACGAAGAGCGGAAAAACGGGGGGCTGCCGGGAAAAGCGGGATAACCGGCGTGGTTTTCGCGCGCCGGCAACCGGGATAATCGCTTTTCTTGACTTGTACGGAAAAAAGTTTACACAATAGAAGGCTAAAAATGTGTAAAGAAAAACGAGTTTATCAAAAATATACGGAGGATTTCCGTATAGCAGTAGTAAAAGAATATGTAGCAGGAGGGATCAGTAAACGTGCCTTGTGCAAAAAATATTCTATCCCCCAACAGTGTACATTGGACTATTGGATTTGTAAATTTGTAGGCACCGACAAAAACGAATCACCCATGAAGAAAGAAAAAGCGCCCCAGAGTGAGGAATCAGAAGAAATCAAGCGTCTGAGACAGGAGTTAAAGGAAGCCAAACTGGCTCTTTACCAGGAAAAGATGCGAGCCGACGCGTATGACAC
>DBGBSM010000455.1:0-1886 GCA_048468815.1 Parabacteroides sp. | reverse complement strand
TCTTGCAACTTTTCCGCACGCCGTGTCCAACTTTTTGACATATTTGTTGCCCGGTTCTTTCGCTCTTCCTATCTTTGTTTCCTAACGTAAAAAAAACGAAGACTGGCACCGCCCGCGCATCATCAACTAAACTTGCTTCCGCTTCCGGCTTGCCCGGTCTTCACTTCTAAGAATTGCGAAAAATGACACGTCCCGGCATCCTGATTATCGACGATAACAAAAGCGTGCTTACCTCCCTGGAGCTTTTACTGGAAAACGAGTTCGGCGAAATCGTCACGGCCTCCCACCCCGCCCGTATCGAAGCGTTGCTGCAAACCCATCCGGTGGACTTAATCCTGCTCGATATGAATTTTAAAGCCGGTGTGAACAACGGAAACGAAGGGTTATACTGGCTGAACCGCATCCGCGAAAGCAACGCCGGTATCCCGGTGATTATGCTTACGGCTTACGGAGACGTGGAATTGGCGGTGAAAGCGGTGAAAAGCGGCGCAGCCGACTTTATTCTGAAGCCGTGGGATAACGCCAAGCTAATCGAAGTAATAAAAAGCACGCTCGCCGAATCGCTCCGGAGGCAAACGGCGCTTACCGCCCGAAAAACCGCACCGGCGTTGCTTACAGGCACGTCGCCGGCTATGATAAGCCTGATGAAAACGGTGGCCAAGGTGGCTAAAACCGACGCGAATATCTTGATTACCGGTGAAAACGGTACGGGAAAAGAAATGCTGGCCCGCGAAATACACCGCTTATCGCTCCGCAGCGGCCGGGAAATGGTGAGCGTGGATATGGGCGCCGTAAGCGAATCGTTGTTCGAAAGCGAACTGTTCGGGCACGAGAAAGGGGCTTTCACCGATGCGAAAGAAACCCGTCCGGGCCGCTTCGAAGCGGCCGACAAAAGCACGCTCTTCCTCGACGAAATCGGAAACCTCTCTTTTCCGCTACAGGCCAAACTGCTGGCCGCCTTGCAAAACCGCGAAATCACCCGGGTGGGCGGCAACAAAAAGATTCCGGTAGACCTGCGGCTGATTACGGCCACCAACCGCGACCTCGCCGCCTCGGTAAAACAGGGCGCCTTCCGCGAAGACCTGCTTTACCGCATCAATACCATCCACCTGGAACTGCCGCCTTTACGCGAACGGAAAGAAGACATTTCGTCGTTTATCGATTTCTTCCTGAAAAAATACGCCGCGCAGTACAAACGGCCGGAAATAAAGCTGCACGAACAGGCTCGGAAAAAGATGGAGGCATACGAATGGCCGGGAAATATCCGCGAGCTCCAGCATACCGTCGAAAAGGCGGTTATCTTATGCGAAGGGAACGAAATCAAAGCCGACTCGATTTTCGTCAGGCAACCGAAAGGACTCGCGCTTACCGAGAATCCGAACCTGACGGAAATAGAGAAGAACGTAATCGAAGCCACCATCGCGAAGAACAACGGGAACCTCCGGGCGTCGGCCGAGCAATTAGGCATCAGCCGGCAAACGCTTTACAACAAGATAAAGCGGTTCAACCTCTAACCCGGAAACCGCTCCGGAAACACCCGCATCATGTACAGTAAGCGCATCTATATCGAAATTATCCTGCGGCTCGGCATCATTATCCTGTCGGGCACGGTTTCGCTGCTGGGCATCGTTTCCGGACACGCCGTCATTTTAGGGTGTATCGGGCTGGTGCTCGTCCTGTTTCTTACTTTCCGGCTGGTACAACGGCTCAATACCACCAACCGGCGCATCAGCCTGTTCTTCGATGCCATCGAAAACGGCGAGTCCACCCTGATTTTCCCGGAAATCAACCTGACCGGCGAACAGGTAGCGCTGAACAAAACGTTCAACCGCATCAACCGGCTGATTACGGAAACCAAATTCCAGAGCCAACAAAAAGAGCATTTT
>DBGBSM010000454.1:0-4243 GCA_048468815.1 Parabacteroides sp. | reverse complement strand
TGTACAGATAGGTCAGATAAAAAAAGTTCGATAATTATCAAAAGAACTTTTCACAGTTATCAAAAGAACTTTTCATAATTATCGCAAGAACTTTTCATAGTTATCGAAAAAAAATTTCCGGCCTATATCCATAAGTTTTTTACTGCTGTCAACCGATTTTTGGAAAGTCACCCCATACATTCATTAGCGGGTCGTTGGTAGAAAACTTGTGCAGAACGAGTGTTTTGCTTGTAACCGGAAACGGCACGGAAAAGCCCTGTTCAGCCTCCGTGCCGCGTAATTAGAAAAATAAGTCGGTTTTACCGGATAAACAACAGCTCCCGGTATTTGGGCAACGGCCACATCTGGTTGTCGACCATCAGCTCCAGGTCGTCGATGTGGGCGCGAATCTTATCCAGGTAAGGAGCCACCTCGTCGTGGTAAGCAATCGCCTTGGTGCGCAAATCCGGGATGCGGTTCGCCTTTTTCCGGGCTTCCACCATTTCGTCCACCATCTTCGTTACGGCGCAGATGTGGTTGGCTATCTTACGAATCAGCCGGCGCGGCTCGGCCGAGAGCGCCTCGTAATCTTCCACGCCGAACGTTTCTTTCAGCTTGGTGATGTTATCCAGCAGCACCGACTGGTAGCGGATTACCACCGGAATGATGTGGTTGAGCGACAAGTCGCCCAGCACGCGCGCCTCGATTTGCACCTTTTTGATATACACCTCCCATTTCACCTCGTTACGCGCCTCCAGCTCCTTTTCGCTGAGCACGCCGGTTTCGGTAAACATCTTCACGGTTTCCGGCTTCAGGTACGCATCGTATTGCAGCGGAACGCTGTTTTCGCAATCCAGGCCGCGCTTGGCTGCCTCTTCTTTCCAAGCATCGCTGTACCCGTTTCCGTCGAAACGAATCGGCTTCGATTCCTCGATATAGGCTTTCAGCACCTCGTAGATAGCCACTTCCTTGCTTTTGCCGGCGGCGCGGAGCGCTTCCACGTCTTTTTTGAACTGCTTCAGTTGGTAAGCCACCGCCGTGTTCAGGGCCAGCATGGTTGAGCCGCAGTTGGCCGACGAGCCTAACGCGCGGAACTCGAACCGGTTGCCGGTAAAGGCGAAAGGCGACGTGCGGTTGCGGTCGGTATTGTCGAGCAAGAGCTCGGGTATTTGTCCGAAGCCCAGGTGCAGCCCTTTCTTGTCGTCTACCTCGATGGCATCCTCGATAGAGCTGTTTTCGAATTTATCGAGGATTTCCGAAATCTGGCTCCCTAAAAAGGTGGAAATGATGGCCGGCGGCGCTTCGTTGGCGCCCAGCCGGTGTTCGTTGGTAGCCGAGGCGATGCTGGCTTTCAGCAACGCATTGTTTTTGTACACCGCCAGAATGGTGTTTACCACGAAGGTGATAAACCGCAGGTTGTCTTCGCGGTCTTTTCCCGGCGAAAACAAGTTGATGCCCGTATCTGTACCCATCGACCAGTTGCAGTGCTTGCCCGAGCCGTTTACCCCTTTGAAGGGCTTCTCGTGCAGCAACACCCGGAAATTATGCCGGCGCGCCACCCGTTTCATCAGCGACATCAAAAGCTGGTTGTGGTCGTTGGCGAGGTTGCATTCTTCGTAAATCGGCGCCAGCTCGAACTGGTTGGGAGCCACCTCGTTATGGCGCGTCTTAACCGGTATGCCCAGTTTGTAGCATTCGGTTTCGAGGTCTTTCATAAACTCCTGCACGCGCGAGGGGATGGCGCCGAAGTAATGGTCGTCGAGCTGCTGGTTCTTGGCGCTTTCGTGCCCTAACAGCGTACGCTCCGTAAGCGATAAGTCGGGGCGCGCCGAGTACAAATCTTCGTCTACCAGAAAGTATTCCTGTTCCCAGCCTAAGTAGGTGGTTATCTTGTGCACATCTTCGTTAAAATAATGGCAAACGTCGCGCGCCGCCTCGTTCAGCACTTCGATGGAGCGGATAAGCGGCGTTTTGTAGTCGAGCGCTTCGCCCGTATACGCAATGAAAACGGTGGGGATACACAACGTATCGTCTACCACGAAAGCGGGCGAAGAAGGGTCCCAGGCCGAGTATCCGCGCGCCTCGAACGTGTTGCGCAACCCGCCGTTGGGAAAGCTCGATGCGTCGGGTTCCTGTTGCGCCAGCAGCTTGCCGCTGAACTCTTCTATCATGCCTCCGGCGCCGTCGTGCTCCACGAAAGCGTCGTGTTTTTCGGCGGTTCCGTCGGTAAGCGGCTGGAACCAATGCGTATAGTGCGTTACTCCTTTTTCGAGCGCCCACATGCGCATGCCGGCGGCCACGTGGTTGGCTATCTCGCGGTCGATGGGCGTACCGCTGTCGATAGCGTGAGTCAAGGCTTTGTAGGTTTCTTTGGAAAGATATTGCTTCATGGCTTTCCGGTTGAAAACATTCTCCCCGTAGTATTCGGATACTTTATGGAGGGGCGTCAATGCTTCTACTGCTTTCCGGTTCGAAGCCTTTTCTACTGCATTAAAGCGTGAAATGGACATAAGTCTTTGTTTTATAATGTTGTTGTACCTAACCTGATTCGGGTACAAAAATAGAAAAAAAGCGGGATTGATTTCAGGTTTTGGTTTTTAATTCTGTTTGCCGGCTTCACCGGGGGCTCCGGCGGCTTTTTTACGGGTGCTTATCCGGTTTGTCCACGGGTTCTTCGTTTTCTTTTGCATATGCTTGAATCCTTTCCCGGCAAATCCGCATCGAAATGTCCCGTAATAACTCTACTTTCGGAAGCAATGCCTCGATGTCTTCTTTCGTTACTGCGAAATGCGGGTTGTACCGGGCGTCTACATAAGCCGCTTTCAGCAGTGTGAAGAGCCGTTTCCCTTCGGGCGTGTCATGGGGGAAAACCGCTTTCAGCTCTTCCGAATATCTCGCGACGGAAGCGGATAGCTTGGAGAGATTGTGTTGTTTATTATTGCGTAGCGTATAGGTTAAGCGAATGGCATAATAATAGTTCTCGCAGGCTTGATGCAAGTCGAACGAAGCCATGGCGTATCGGGCTTTCTGATAATCGAAGTAGGCATGGTCGAGAAAATAGCCGGCTTTTTCGGACTTTTCATCGAAATAGGCTTCTGCCTGTGCCTTTATCTCTCCGAAATCCAGCTTTCTCCGGCGGGCTAATTTGTACCGGCCGCTGTTGTAGAGTACAACGCCTTCCTGCTTGATTTGGTTATAAAAATACCTTCCTTCCCGGATAAACTTGTTGAACGTTTTGATGTCGTCGTTGATGAATTGCACGGGAGTGTCGCGGTCGAAATCTTTTCCGGCGAAGAAAATGTCTTCTACATTGTCGAGCACTGTTTCCGTTTTCTTGGGAGGAATGCCGCTCGTAAGTACCAACAGGTCGTAATCGGATATTTTTACCGTGGGGATACCGCCGTCTTCCACCCGGATGCTGCGGCGTACATACGTATCGGCGGCATAACTGCCGTACAGGATGATGTATTCCGTTTGGGGCAGGCGTTTCAACGTTTCCTGTACTAACAGTTTCAATTCTTTCTGCTTATCTGCGGGCAGGTAGGTAATGGTATTTTTCATTTTGCTTGTGTGTCGGGGTGTCTCTACTTTTTCAACTCGAAACCCAATAAGATGCCATCGTATTCGTTCGCGAGGTTGTTCAGGGTTTGGAGCGTGCTGCTTTTGGTAACCGACGATACCATCGAGAGCAGCTTCATCAGCTTGTCGGCGTTGAACAGCAGGCAGATATTTTCGCCCGACCGGGTAACGTCCGCTTCCAGGGTGGTAACGGTGAGCTTTTTACCGAGTGTGTAGTGCAGCGTTAGCTTTTTGCCTGCTTCGTCGTACGTGTAGGTGCCTTTTAGCGGCTTGCCTTTGGGCAGGGCGTTGCTGAACGTGCTGTCGGCGTTGAAGGTATAACTGAATTTGCCCGGGTCGATGCCGGCTTTGGTGCAAACTTCTTCGAGCTTTTTTTCGAGTTGCGACGAAACGAGGCTGCCGCCCGCGCCTTTCAGCAAGTTGTCGCTCTTCAGTTCGCAGGCGGGTTTTTCGTATACCCAGGTTCCTTGCAGGGCGGTAGCGCTCAACGACGGGCTTACTACCGAGGATATGGCTTCTTTTACCGACGACGATTTCAACAGGTCTTTGATGGATTGTGCCGGAAGGGAGCCGGAAACCAAGAGAAGCAAAAGGATGATGCAGTTTGTTTTCATTGTTATTTTCTTTTTTTTGAGGTTCGGGACAACGCAAGCCGGTTTTCGATTTTTCCGGAGCGGAGTAGGGA
>DBGBSM010000453.1:0-6127 GCA_048468815.1 Parabacteroides sp. | reverse complement strand
GTACAGACTACTTCCCTTTATTTGTTACAAAGATAACTAATATTTCCATCAATCTTTACCTTAATTCGAAAACCTCGATGTTTCTCTCAAGGGTTATTTACTATCCTTCTTTCAACCCGGATACAACCTGGCGGAACAGCCGCTGCAACTCGTCGGGCATTTCCGCGTTATACTTTCCGGCAAAGGCTTTTTTGAGCATGTCGAGCGGCTCGATTTTTTGCAAATCGTCGAAGGTGAGCGGAAGGCGCTTTTCCGTATCGCTTCGGCGGGGATACGAAGGCACGATGGAGGTTAACCGCACTCGCTTGTTTTTCAAAATTTCTTCTACGTCGTGGCGGAACGAGGGAAGCGGCTCTTCCAGCAATACACGTACCTCGACGAACGGACAGGACGGCGAAACCATATCCGTATCCGCATCCGGCAATGCCTGTAACGCTTCGAGCACGTCGCCCGGAGGACACGGAGAAGCCGGCACGCGCAACAAATCGACCGTACGGGGAATGTACAACGGCTCCACCTTACTCGCCTTTTCTCCTTCGAGCTCCACGTAAACCACTTGGTGCCGGTAATGCGTTTCGGAGAACGACATCGGCAACGGACTGCCGGAATAGCGTATCGTATCGCACCCTCCTACCCGCTGGGCTTTATGGATATGCCCCAACGCCGTATACGCGATGCGTTTATCGAACACGGCTGCCGGAACAGATTCGAGGCCGCCCATAATAACCCGTTCGCTGCGGTCGTTTTCCGAAAGCTCGGCACCCGAAACATGCAAATGCCCCATAGCGACCACGGCTTGTCGCGCTGTTTTTTTAGCCTGTACGTATCCGGCCAGCCGGTCGTACATCCGTTCGATGCCGGCCACATAGGTATCGCGTCCCTCTTCTTCCGCTTCCCGGGGCGGATAGTCACCCTGGCGTAAAAAAGGCACGGCCATGCACCAGGCATCCGTCTCTCCGTTGCGGTTATGGAGGGGAAGCAACAAGCTGTCGAAATCGATTTCGCCCTCTTCCGTATGCCGCACTACACCCACTACATGCGTATTCATTTCTTCCAGCAACGGTACGGGCGCTTCCAGGCGGGCGGCCGAATCGTGGTTGCCCGCAACAATCACGATTTGAAGTTGCGGATTGCTGCCGGCCGTTTGCCGCAGGAAACGGAAAAAGCGCCGCTGGGCGCTTGCCGACGGATTGGCCACATCGAACACGTCGCCGGCAATCAGCAACACGTCGATTTCTTTCTCCGTCAGCACCCGGCACAGCCAATGCAGAAAAGCGTCGTGCTCTTCCTCGCGGTCGTATCCGTAAAAGGTTTGTCCGAGATGCCAATCGGCGGTATGAATCATCTTTATCATAAGGCATTCTGTGTTTCACCGGCCGTAACATCTACCCATCCGGCCGCCCGGGCATACCGGAACAACTCGTCACAACTCAACTCGATAGCCGAATTACCACTGCCGCAAGCCGGAAAAACAGTGGAGAACCGCTGCAAGGAAACGTCGAGGTACGTTTCCACGCCTTCCGGATTGGCAAACGGACATACGCCGCCCACGGCATGACCGGTTAACTCCGCCACCTTGCCGGGACCGAGCATCCGGGCTTTCATTCCGAAAAACCGCTTGAATTTACTGTTGTCGATTCTCGCATCGCCAGCCGCTACCACCAGGATGCAATGCGATTCATCCTTTCCCTGGAAAGAAAGTGTTTTGGCGATACGCGCCGGCTCTACGGACAACGCCTGCGCCGCCAACCCGACCGTAGCGCTGGATACGGGAAACTCCATCACGTCTTTTTCCCGGCCGAAAGCCGCCAGATAGGTTTTTACTTTTTCTATAGACATGGCATTTACCTTTCTTTGTCTTATTCTTTGAAACAAAGATAGTGCAAGCCGAGAACAGAAACAAAGTTTACCCGGGTTATGCCGGGGCGCAGCCTATCTTCGATTTTTTATGAAGCAAAGATAATGTAAGCCCGGCGCATAATCAAGCATCGTTTGTTTCTTCCCACGGTTTGTACTATCTTTGTTTTATAAAGTGAATCGAAGGCAGGCTGCGCCCCGGCATAACCGAAGCGAGCTTCGTTTCAACGGATAAAAACGAAGCGAAAAGCCCCCGGTACCATAATTCCGTTTCGCAAAAAAGAAAAATGTTCGATATGTGGCAAAATATAGCAATCGTACTCATCGGAATCGCCGTAGCGATTTACGCCGGCTGGAAAATTTACCGGGCTTTTTTCCGGAAAAGCCCCGGCACGAAAGATTTTTGTTGCGGATGCGACGGGTGTTCTCTCCGGCAACCGGACGCAAAAGACTGCTGCACCTCTCCGACGAATCGGAACGAAAAGAAAAAAAATACGGGGAAACGGCCTCGTTAAAGCCCGCATCCCCGCATTCTTTTTACGGCTGTTTACTGTTTATGCGTATACTGTTTTTTCCGATTTCTTTTTCCCGCTCATGGAACCGCCGTTATAATCGCTCCACTGCAAGTCTTTTTTCGGAGTAGCCGAGTTGATTTCCTCGCTGCGCACTTCGCTCAGCTTTTTGTCGGCTTCCTTTACCGAAGCCTCGGTGCGGTCGGTACCCGTAGGCTCGATGTCGAGCAACCCGTCGGTTTCGTCCACCTGTTGCAGCGGGTTATCGATATACTGCCATTCTTCCTTCAACTGGGTACTTACGCCTTCGTTCCACGGACCGCGGGCATCTTCCCCCATCGATGTATTGTAATACAAATTGCTGTACCGCGGATCGCTTTGCAATACCCCCGGCGGGAAGTTGGGCTGAATCGTATCCAGCGCCGCTTCGAACTGCTGGTAGTGCGCCACTTCGCGCGTCATCAGGAAAGTAAGCGTAGCCTTTACATCCGGATCGTCGGTAAAAGGCAATAGGTATTCGTATACGATTTTCGCACGCGACTCGGCTGCCAGATTCGAACGCAAATCCACAGTCAGGTCACCGTTGGCATTTACATAAGTACCGCTCCACGGATTTCCGTTGCTGTCGGTCAAGCGCGGCCCTCCACCCGTTAAAACATCGAACTGCGGATTGAACAAGGCCTGTTGCAGGTAATTTTCCTTGCCGGCTTTTCCACTCATCATTTGCATGATTTCGGTAGTATCGGCCGCCTCTTTCAGCTCGCCGTTCACGCCGGCAAGCAGCATTTGAATGGTAGCCCCTACTATTTCCAGGTGCCCGAGTTCTTCGGATGCTATATCCATCAACATATCGTATTTGTCGGGATAAGGCATCTTACAACAAAAAGATTGCACGAAATACTGCATGGCTGCTTTCAACTCGCCGTTACCGCCTCCGAATTGTTCGAGCAGTAACCTTGCAAAACGCGGGTCGGGCTTCGACACACGCGCATTGAACTGTAATTCCTTCACGTGATAAAACATACTTCTTACTGTTTTAATTATTTAAATGATAACGGAATCGTTCCGGAACACCGCCGGGAAGTACGGCAAAAGAAAAATATACACGCTGCAACCAGACCGTTCTTTCCGGGGTATGCACACCTTTTCCGTTTTCTAATCGAGGCTCTATCAAATAGATAAGGCCTCGATTAGTAAACACAGGGCAATTTATTTTTGTTTGACCCGATAAGCTATATTATACTTTTCCTAATGCCCTTAAATACCTGGCTCATCGCACGTTCTGTTTCCGGTACGCCCGCTTACAGCGCATCCGGCCTCTTTTTTTCCGCCAATTTCTTCTCTGAAAGAACAACCCGGTACGAAATTAACCGCTACATTTGTTACATCACTTTAACCCATCCCGTTATGAACGTAGAAATAGAAGCGAGCTGGAAGCTGCGCTTACAGGAAGAATTCGACAAACCTTATTTCGGGCGGCTGGCCGCATTCGTAAAAGACGAATACAGGCACCATACCGTTTTCCCGCCGGGCAAACAGTTGTTCCACGCCTTTAACACCTGCCCGTTCGACCGGGTAAAAGCGGTTATTCTCGGGCAAGACCCGTATCACGAGCCGGGACAGTATTACGGACTGTGCTTCTCTGTATTAGACGGCGTGCCCTTTCCTCCCTCGCTGGTGAATATCTTTAAGGAAATCGAAAACGACCTCGGTAAGCCGGTTCCGCAATCCGGCCGGCTGGAACGCTGGAGCGAGCAAGGCGTATTGCTTATCAATTCGATACTGACCGTACGCGCCCACCAGGCCGGCTCGCACCGGGGAAAAGGATGGGAAGAATTTACCGACGCCGTAATCCGCCGGCTGAACGACGAGCGCGACAACCTCGTGTTCATGCTTTGGGGAAGCTACGCCCAAAAGAAAGGCGCCTTTATCGACCGTCGCAAGCATTGCGTACTCACTGCGCCGCATCCCTCCCCGCTTTCGGCCGACCGCGGCTTTTTCGGATGCAGACACTTTAGTAAGGCCAATGCCTTTTTCCGCAGCAAAGGCTTGCGCGAAATAGATTGGTAAAAGCATATTCCGTACAATAAAAAAACAGTTATAAACTAACCGTATCAAAAAAACAAGGATAAAACTTGCATGTTTCCGATAAGTAACATACATTTGTTCCCGAATAGTAACATACGGTAAAATGAAAGAAAAGAACACCTCTTCCGAACGTGACCGGGAAGCTACCGAAAAACGGTTGCTCGATACCATCGGAGAAATGATTAACGAAACCGGTTTCGAAAAAATAGGCATCAACGCCGTTGCCACGCAATCGGGCGTTTCGAAAATACTTATCTACCGCTACTTCGGCTCGGTAGAAGGGTTGCTCGCCGCTTATATACGCCGGCACGACTTCTGGCTCAACTTTCCCGAGAAGCTTCCCGCCCGGGAACACATACCGGCCTTCCTGAAGCAGATGTTCCGTAACCAGATTACGCAACTTCGCAGCCAGCCTACGTTGAAACGGCTTTACCGGTGGGAGCTTTCGTCGGGCAACGAAATGATTACCCGGCTCCGAGAGCAACGTGAAAAAGTAGGGGCACATCTGGTAAAAAAAGTAAGCGAAATAACGGGTTATCCGGAAAAAGAAATCGCAGTAATGGCATCGGTGCTCAGTGCATCGGTTACTTATTTGGTGATGCTGGAAGAATTTTGCCCGGTATACAACGGCATTCCGTTACAAGGGGATTCCGGCTGGGAGCAAATCACCGAAGGAATAAACAAACTGATCGATAAAGTTTTTCAATCCGATACTTCGCTATGAACACGCATCTGAAACAAACCGGCGGCATACCGGCCGGCGAACTGACGGAACTGCTGGCATACGCCGCGAAAGCCCCCTCGGGACACAATACGCAGCCTTGGAAATTCCGGGCCGACGGAAAAACCATCGAGGTATTGCCCGACTTCGGACTGGCTTTGCCCGTAGTAGACGGCAACCACCGCGAATTGTATATCAGTCTGGGATGCGCCGTAGAGAACTTATGCATCGCCGCCACCCATTTCCGGTACGACACCGTCGTTACCCGGCAAAACCGGGAAGGAATTACAATCGAGTTTACCCGGAACGAAGCCTGCGAAGAAAATCCGCTGTTCCGCCAGATAACGAAACGGCAAACCAACCGGAGCGTTTATACGGGAAAGAAAATATCCGGTGCGGTATGCGAGGCACTGCAAAACGTTCCGGCGGAAAAAGGCGTGTCGGTTTACCTCACAGGCATAGATAGCCCGGAAGGAAACCGGCTGGCCGAATGGGTTTTCAAAGGAAACGAATACCAAATGAGCGACCCGGCATTCAAAAACGAATTGCTTTCGTGGATGCGTTTCAACGCCCGGCAAACCGCTGCCACGAACGACGGGCTGGTTTACAAGGTATTCGGCAATCCGCCGCTTCCCCGCTTCCTGGCCAAACCGGTAGTGAGCTTGTTTTTAAAACCGGACAAACAAAACAAAGCCGACAAGGAGAAAATCGGCTCTTCATCGCACTTCGTTCTCTTTTCGTGCCGCCCGGATACGCCCGAGGCGTGGATAAACACGGGGCGCACCTTGCAGCGGTTCCTGCTCCGGGCTACCGAAACGGGAATTGCCTGCGCCTACCTGAACCAGCCTTGCGAAACGCCGGCGCTGGCCGAAGCGATGCGCCGCACATTACCTGTGGGCGGAAATCATCCTGCCGTTCTGCTACGAATAGGCTATGCGGCACCGGTACC
>DBGBSM010000452.1:0-1887 GCA_048468815.1 Parabacteroides sp. | reverse complement strand
CACGTCGATTTGAACATGTTCGGCAGCTTGCCGTTGGAGCTGTACCGGATAACGAAAGAAAAGCGCTACCTGGAGCTGGGTATCCCGTATGCCGACACCCAGTGGGCGGTGCCCGGAACAGCCGGCGAGAGCGCCAAGGGCTGGGCGGAGAAAGGCTATTCGTGGCAAACCCGCTTGTGGATCGACGATATGTATATGATTACCATCGTGCAAACCCGCGCCTACCAGGTAACAGGGAACCGCGAATACATCGACCGGGCGGCGAAAGAGATGGTGCTTTACCTCGACGAGCTGCAACGGCCGAACGGCCTGTTTTACCATGCGCCCGACGTTCCGTTTTACTGGGGACGCGGAAACGGCTGGATGGCGGCCGGCATGGCGGAGCTGCTTCGTTCGTTGCCTGCCGGCAGCCCGTACCGCCCGCGTATTTTGCAAGGGTTCCGCACCATGATGGCGAGCCTGAAAAGTTATCAAACGCCCGGCGGGTTGTGGAACCAGTTAATCGATAAGCCGGATTGCTGGGTCGAAACGTCCGGGTCGGCCATGTTTACGTTCGCCTTTATCGAGGGCGTGAAGCACGGCTGGCTGGATGCGAAGGAATATGCGCCTGCCGCCCGGAAAGCCTGGATGGCGCTGGTGGACTATATCGACGACCGCGCCGACGTAACGGAGGTGTGCGTGGGAACGAACAAAAAGAACGACGAACGGTATTACTACGACCGGCCGCGCCACACGGGCGACTACCACGGGCAGGCTCCGTATCTGTGGTGTGCGGTGGCGTTGCTGGAGGAATAGCTTTCCCGGCGGAATGTTATAATAGCCGGAGTTGGCCGGTTTTCAGGCTTTTCATTTCCCGGTCTTTGATGTGCGTTCCTTCCCCCGCCGTACCGATAAGCAGCGGCGAGGCGGGGTCGTGCTTCCGGTTGTTGCGTCCGGCGGCGAGGCCGTTCCCCTGGATGGCGTAACAATACAGGCAGCCGTGCAGGCAGCTTTCGTACATGCCGATGTCGATGCTCTCGATGCACTGGCATACCTCCCGCTGGTTCTTATCTTTTTTACGTTGGATGGCATATCCGGTTAGCCGTTCTACGAGCTTGCCGTCTATGCAGGGGGCGCCCGGAATACCGAGGTGCGCCAGGTTTACTTTGGTAGTGCAGGTATTCAACTCTATCGGGTATGGGCGGAGGGTGTTCCGGAAAGAAACCGCCGTCGCCTCGATTTCTTTCGGTTTCAGCGGATGTATTCCGTGTGCTTCTATCGCCTTGCGGATATGCGGATAGTGGTCGATAAATCCCAGCGTGCACTTTTCCGTATGGTCGCGTAAAGCGTGCGCTATCCGGGCGAATGCTTCCCGGTGAAACCCGACGTTGTATTCCGCGCTTGTAAAAACGGGGTCGTACCGCCAGATTACTTTTTCCTTTCCTATTTTATCGGAAAGGCGCTTGAACGTTTCGATTCGTTTTTCCAAAGGCGGCAGGTTCGTTTCGATTTCTTTCCCGTACGGGTTCAGGGTATACTGGAAGTAGTAGGGATAGCCCCGCAAGGCGTCGAGCTTATCGAGCATCGGGTGCGGATTCTTGGTCCAGAAAACGAGACAATCCACCACGTCGGGCGTGAGCTTTACCCGGCTGAGCATCCGGGAATCGTACGGATTGGGCACGAGCACATAGCCTTCGCGGAGGCGGTTCACGAACCATCCGGAGTAAAAAGCGGGAATGTCTGTCCGCCGGCTGGCGCTGATAATCATCTTTTTTACTTGGGTTTATTTTACGAAGGTAATCATTTTCCGGAAGAATATAAACAGGTATCCGAAAAATACCGGCCCGGGTTGCACGGCCCATAAAATACATGTATCTTTGAGGAAAACTTACCCGTATGCCATACACC
>DBGBSM010000451.1:0-3919 GCA_048468815.1 Parabacteroides sp. | reverse complement strand
TCCCCGTACAATCCGTACGCCACATATCCATTTCTTCGGGACCGAATTGCAGAAGTATTTTCCTGTCGTGCAACCGGGTAATCGTTACTTCGTACGAACCCTTTTCTCCGAAGCGCGCTTTTTCCTCCACTTCCACCCAGTTTCCCAAGAAACCGGCCAGGTCGGCGCTGGCTATTGTAGCGGTACCTGCACCGCGTTTATCGTAACGAATCCGCAACTCCTGTCCGCCTCGGCTACCGGAATAAGCGGTCAGGGTAACGAGCGGCGCACCTACATCCGCCGTGTTCGTCCGGTTGTCGATGCCCTTCAACTGGTGCAAGTGCGAAAACTTGGCGGTAGTACGGAACCCCTCCGGCAGCCGGAATTTCCAACGGAATGCCATCGTTTCGCCCGCTTGGGCCACGAGGCTTTCCGGTGATTTGTTATCCGTCTTGATTTCGTTCCGCTGGCGATCGCCGATGCCCGGCAGGCCGCGGTCGTCGTCGATGGCCGCATGGATGAAAAAGGAGAAGGCGTATCCGTTTAACTGCTTGTCGTACACTTGCCGGATATGCCGGAAAGGAGCCGCTCGATGCTCGCGCGAAGTATCCGGAACTTCGTAGTTGTATCCGGCGCGTCGAATCAGTTCGTATGTTCCGGCATCGTTACCGTCGGCGGTTAACGTGCCGCAGGTGGCCGGCGGTACGGGCGGCTCCGTTTTATCCGCCTCGTCGGGAAGCGTGTTCGAGCAGGCGAGGAAAACGGCAAGAACCGAACCTATTAAAGGCAACGTTTTTGTTTTCATGGGTGATTGCATAACATCTCCGTCAGGAAATCCACCGACCGGAAAAAGATTTCTTCCATTTTATCCGAGGTTTTGGAACTGACGTTGTGGTCGTAACAGGCGTATTCCAATAAACGGCATGCGCCGCCTCGTTTCTTTAAAGCCGTTGCGAACATTTCGCTTTGCTCGCACGCTACCGTTACATCGTATGTTCCGCAAACCAACAGGGTTGGCGGAATGCCGGTTCGGGGAATCAATCGCACAGGCGATGCCTCGCGCAGCGTTTTTACCTCTCGGTTACCGAAATAGGCGATGCGTTGCGGGTTGCGGGTTTTTACGATAAGGGCCGCTTTTTCCAAGTCGTAAATGCCCGAGTACCCAACCAACGCTTTCGTTCCGGGTGTGGTCATAGCCGCCACCGCAGCCAGGTGGGCGCCGGCCGAAGTACCCACGAAACCGAAACGGCCGGGGTCGATATTCCATTCCGCCGCGTGCGCTTGCACGTACCGTACGGCATCGCGGATGTCCTGGATGGAAACTTTTACCGTTGCGCCGGGCTGGGGAGCCAACGTATACGAAACCCGTACCCCCGTAATGCCTTTTTGCTTGGCCAGGTATTGCGACAGCGATTTGGACGAGCTGTTCGTTCCCCGCGCCCATCCGCCTCCGTGGATATAAACTATAAACGGAGCCGGTTTACCGGTTTCGGCGAAATCCACCGTAAGCGTCAATTCGTACCCTTCGTGTTTCTTGAAAACGAAGTCTTTCGTGGTTATCCCTTTGTAATCCTTGCTTTTTAGCTGTTCCGGCCGGTAAGTATAGGGAACCAGTGCGTCGGGTAGGGTATCGATACGGGTAAACCGGGCGTATTTCTTGGCATAGAGTAATGCGTAGGAACCGTCGGCGTTCCGGGTCATTTTCATGCCGTACCGGTTCGACAATTGCGGAGCGGCAGCCTCCTGCGGATGGCAGAAGAAAGGGAGGATACACAAGTAAAAAATCAGTTTCACTTTCATCGGATTATTCGGATTAGGTAAACGAATCATTCTTTTTTCTTTAAAGCCAGGTAGGGGAGCGTTTCTACATCCGACGAGCCGTACTTCAGGCCGATACGTTTCGCGGTGTCGAGATAATCCGGACGGTTCAGCGCCGTACCCGCTTCATACAAAATAATCGCTGCACGGGAACGGTCGAACGGCTTAATTTGTTTGAACGGCCATTTTTCCGGATGGAGATAATACGGATACAGGTAAGCGAGCGCGTCAGCTGCCGTTTTGCCGTTGGGAGCGGGTGTCGTCCATAAATCGATTCCTATACCCGCGGTAATCCGGTTGGCTTCGGTCAGCGCTTCCAGTACGAAAGTAGAATAATGCAATGAAAGCGTCCGCTGCAACTCTTGCGGTAGCGAGCCGTCGCCGGCTACCTGGGCGCCTATTTTCGGCAGGATACTTTGTGTGGCTACCTCCCGGATACGTTCGGTTCGCTCCAAATACGCCAGTACCGTCAGGTGAATGGTTTCGTACCACAAGCCGTGGTTGTTGCCGGCACGGGCTTCTTTTTGCCCTTGCGTACTGTTTTCCATCCAGTAACAGAAGGCGGACGCCCATTCGTCGAGTTTCTTTTTATCTCCGGCTGTCCAGGCGGCCGAGCCTTCTATCCATTTCGCGGCCCTCAATGCCCGGCAAAACCGGCGGGCGTCGATAATCCCGGTACCGCGCAGGCCTTTCATACCCGGTACGTACTGGGCGTACGTCATATTCGGATTCATTCCCTTTACCGGGTCGGTAAACCAGGTACGCAGCCAACCGGCGCAAGCGGCGGCGTACTGTTCTTTTCCGGTGATATAATACAGCATGCCCAGGCAGCAGGCAGCCTCTCCGAAACGTCCGGCATTTTCGCGTTCCGGATACGCATATACTTCGGGATTACGCTCGCCGTCTTTCCGGATGTAAGGAAGACCGTCGGCTTTTGTTGCATCCGGCCACCAGTACGGCGATAAGGTCGTGTAATCTCTGGCATCCAGGCTGGGAGGCAATTTCTTTTTAGCGGTTACCGAGAGCGGAGTAGCCCGGATATACTGCCCGGCCGCTTTTTCGTACCGGCCGATGTATTCGCACACGGGCCGGTTTCCTGCCCGGTATCCGGTTTTCAACTCTTCGAGCAAGGCGGTGCCGAACGGCACCGGAGGCGTTGCATGCATCGTTCCCCATCCGAGGAGGAGAACGGCTATTACGAGGATTCGTTGCATATTGGTAGGATTAGATGATTGCATGGGAACCGGTTCGTCGCAGGCGCCTCGTAACGGGGTGAGTATATATCTTCCCGGTATCCGGCGCTTTTTACCTGCGCGAACCGCTTCCGTTTTTTTAAGAGAAGAAACAGCCTCCGTTGATGTCGATATTCGTGCCGGTGAGGTACGAGGATTCGGCGCAGGCCAGGAAGCAAACCAGGTCGGCCACTTCTGCGGCCGTGCCTTCGCGGCGCAGGGCGTACGAGGCTTTCATCCGCTCGCGGTTCTCGGGTGTATTGAACCGGTCGTGAAACGATGTGGCGATGGTACCCGGACAAATCGCGTTGCAGCGGATTCCCTGCGGGCCGAGTTCCTTGGCCATCGAGCGGGTAAAGGTCATTACGGCGCCTTTTGCCGCGGCATACAGGGAAGCGCCGGCGCCTCCGCCGTCGCGTGCCGCCAGCGAAGAGAAGTTAACGATGGAACTGCCTTCGCCCATCATCGGAACCGCCTCGCGGGTACAGAGAAATACGGAGCGCATGTTTACATCCATCAGGAAATCGTACCAGGCCTCGTCTTGCTCGGTAATTTTTTTGCGTCCCACGATTCCGCCTACCACGTTTACCAATATATCTATCGTATCGCCGAAAGTACGGCTACATGCGGCAAACAGGTTTTTTACATCGGCTGCCCGGGTCATATCGCCTTGTACGGCAATAGCTTGGCCGCCCGCGTGTTTAATCAGTTCCAACGTTTCCTGCGCGTCGGCTTCGTTGTCGAAGTAGTTCAGGCAAACGCGTGCGCCTTCGAGGGCTAATTTTACGGAGATGGCGCGTCCCAGGTCGCGTGCGCCGCCGGTTACGACGGCTACTTTTCCATTGAGTTTCATACTTGTCTCGTGTTTAAAATACGTATATTAATTGATG
>DBGBSM010000450.1:0-2513 GCA_048468815.1 Parabacteroides sp. | reverse complement strand
GTTGGCCGGCAGGAACACGGCGCTGCTGTTGTTGTTCATAAAGTGGGCGGCTATCGAGGTAACGGGCTGCACCTTTTCCAAATCCACCGTAACCTCGTATTCTTTTTCCGACGAGCGGAGCCACATCGACGAGTACTCGTTGGTGCCGTACAGGCCGTCGGTAAGCAGGCCGGGCGCCGCCTTCCGGTTCTGTGCGGCCAGGCCGGGCGAGAAGGTGCAGGTTTTTCCCAGGGCGATATTGCCGTCGAAATTCATATCGGTATACGAGCGGATGATTTCGAGGTACTCGTCGGGCGTGGTATGCCACTCCGACAGGCGGGTAATCCCCTCGCCCTTGCAGCAGAGGATAAAATCGTTTATCTTGTTCATAAACGGTTCGTTTATGCGGTACTTCCCGTCGCGTTCCGCAAACAGGCTGCCGGTACCGAAGGGGGCTACCCGCGCCTGTTCTATCTCTACGTAGGTAAGCGGCAAACGCGCGATGCGGATGCGTTGCAGGATGTCGGGGTGCCCGGCCTCGGCCTGCTCGGCGCGGTCGAACAACTCGCCGTATTGCCGGAGACACTCGGGCGAAAGATACGATTTTTTCGGGTCGAGCGTATTGCCGAAAATCGACAGGCGGTCGCCGCTCTTCTCCAGGTTATCGTGCAGCAGGTCGATGTATTGCTTGACGTACTTGCCTCCCGCCCCGTAATACCCGTCGGTAAAGTCGGCGATAATCGAGTCGGCATCCTGGTACGGGTTCCACATCAGCTTGGCCAGCAGGTAGCTGCGCAACTCGCTGAACTCGCCTCCCACCTCGCGGTTGCCTTGCTCGAACATGCCGGTTACTCCGTGTTCAGCCAGGTAAGCCAGGTTGGGTTGTAACGTACGCAGGTTGGGAAACGGGCTGACCAGGTTCTTGAACTGAATCACGTAATCCCATACGAACATGCTGTCGGTGATTTGCTCCCAATCGGTCAGGTCTTTCCGGAACGAGGCGGACAGGGTGTCGCTTTCGAGCGGACAGCTCCGGTTGCACTCGATGTTGCAGAACATGATGCTTACGTTCGGGGCGGGTTTTACCTGCTTCGGCGCTTCGCGGGTGTAAGTGTAGGCCAAGGTGGAAATCACCTTGTCGGGGAAGGCGGCGGCTATTTGGTTCACAAAGCGAATCAACGTGCCGGAGGGGGCGCCTTCTTCACGGTGAACGGCTTCGCAGCGCTCGCACCGGCAATAACCGGTGTTATCGTTCTGGCTTACCGACCAGTACAAGGCGTCGGGCCTCTCGGCCATCCATTCCTTCAGGTTGGCCGTCACCTCGCGCAACACGTCGGGGTTGGTGAGGCACAACTGCGACGGAACGCGCTTGCCGTTGTACAGGGCGTAATACTCGGGGTGTTGCCGGTAATACTTCTCGGCGGGCAACAGCCGGTACAGGGTTTCGGCGAACGAACCCCAATGCGACTCGGGGGTGCCTATGGCGGGGCTGATTTTATTCCACATCGCATACTCGCCGGTGCTCTTGTCGCGATAACCTAAGTGCCGGTGCGCCATCACCGGTTCCTGCCGGTTGTCGATGCGCTGCGGAATGCGTATTTCCGTACGGGAAGGTATCACCTGCACGTCGGGCGAATACATCCGGCAACCGAGGTATTCTTCGAGGAAGGTGTACACCCCGTAAACCAGTCCGTTGCCGCTTCCGCCTACGATATACAGGTTCTTATCACGGGTATAGATACGGAAGCCGTCGTTACCGGGCGCAGCGGCGGTATCTCCGTTAAAAGCGGTACGGGCGCCCGTACAAAGCACGATATTCCCCTCGCCTTCCGCTTCGCGCAACGCGGCTATGACCAGCTCGCGTCCGGATATTTTCCGGAGATAGGTTTGTAACACGGCTGCCGCTCCTGTTTCCTGGGAGGCAGTCTGGTCGGGAATCACGATGCGGTAGCTCTCCGAGGGCGAAACCAGTACGATTTCCGGTTCGGAGCAAGCCGCGAACATCAGAACAAAAAACACAAAACTCCAATACTTCATCATGGCATTCGATTCAAATTAAACTGTTTTACATCTTACCGGGCCGGGCCCGGTATCCCGTCGCTTCACGGGATTTTATTTCGTTTCCCGGTGCTGAGCCGGGAATAGATAACGATAAATTGCCGGGGCAAATTCGTAAGCATCCCGTTTTTTCTTCTTTCGGTAAGGAAATTTATCGGGTTTCCCAAGCATATAAACTGTATCCTTAGCCTACGGATATAAATCCGCAGGTTGCGGATATATATCCTAAGGTTGCGGATTTATATCCGCAGCCTAAAAATACAGTTTTCTTTCGCATGAACGGAAGAAAAATACCTCGGGAATCGGGTTTTCTTTCCGGGGAAAGAAACAAAGGTTTTCTTTTTCGCTCGCCGCAAAGGGCTTTCTTTTTCGCTCGCTGCGAGGGCGTCTGCCGACGGCGCCTACCGGCGGTCTTCATTTTTTGGCTTGACCCAAAAAACGAAGCAAAAAAGGTCAAGGGCTACGTCCGCTTCGCT
>DBGBSM010000449.1:0-10932 GCA_048468815.1 Parabacteroides sp. | reverse complement strand
GGCTTCTAATAACTGATCAAAATTAACTCTTGACATAGTTTTCTTATTAATTCGTTTACATTCTGTTTAAAACCAACCTCCAGGTAGTTCTCCGGCAAATCGGCTTGCAAAAGAAATCCTGACGATTTAGATACTAAACGCACTTTACTTGCAAGGGACTCACAAATAACATTAACGTTTGCTGAACTGGAATCTCTTTCTTGCTTTCGGACGTCCCGGTTTCTTACGTTCTACGGCACGCGGGTCGCGGGTTACGAATCCTTCGGCTCTCAAAGCGGGCTTGTCTTCCGGATTGATTTTAATCAATGCACGGGCAATCGCCAAACGGGCTGCTTCGGCCTGTCCTTTAAAACCGCCGCCGTCGAGGTTGATCCGGATGTCGTACTGTTCGGCAACGCCTAATTTGCTCAGCGGTTGCTTTACAACGAACTGAAGGATCGATGAAGGAAAGTAATTTTCCAGGTCGCGTTTATTGATCGTGATCTTTCCGGTTCCTTCGCCAACGAATACGCGGGCAACTGCTGCCTTACGTCTTCCTATTGCATTTACTACTTCCATACTGTTATTTAAGTGAGTTTATATCGATTGTTTTCGGTTGTTGAGCCTCTTGTTTGTGCTCGCTTCCTTCGTAAACATACAGATTACCCAAAATACGGGCGCCCAGGCGGTTTTTAGGGAGCATTCCCTTTACTACTTTACGGAACAGGCGGTCGGCTCCTTTCGCCATCAACACTTCGGGGGTGAATTCCCGTTGTCCGCCAGGATAACCGGTATATCTCAGGTATACGCGATCGGTCCACTTCTTACCGGTGAGCTCTACTTTATCGGCGTTCACGATAATCACATTGTCTCCGCAATCTACATGGGGAGTGAAATTGGGTTTGTACTTACCTCTCAAAAGTTTGGCTACTTTCGAGCAAAGGCGTCCCAAATGCTGGCCTGTTGCATCCACAACGACCCATTCTTTGTTTACAGTTGCTTTGTTAGCAGAAATGGTCTTAAAACTTAAAGTATCCACTGCTTAATAATTAATTAGTTAATAACTCAAAAAAACACGTTCCCGCTCTTCGCCATTCCTGCGGACACATGCAGGAATAACGCGCTAAGAACTAAACTATTAGTACTTATTAGATAATAATCGGCTTGCAAAGGTAGGCTTTTTATCTGAAATACAAAACTTTTACTTGTCTTTTTTTGTTCGGGCAACGCGGGTACCGAACCGGAAAGCAGCAGGTACGAAGGGTGTTTACGCGCCGTATCCGGGAACGGCTCCGGCCTGTTTCACTCCGGAACACGGCGGCAACGACAGGCCTATGCGCTTAGCGTTCGGCGGATTCGAGGAAATATACGCACCTGCCTGGGGCACAGCCGGCAGCCCTGTACACTTACCGCCTGAACATGTAGCCGAGCGAGAATGTAACGTTATTCTGGTATACGGAGGGTTCGCCTTCCTTTTTCAACGGGCTTCTGTTCAGTACTCCGCAAAAAGCGTTGATGGCGAAAAAGAAGCGGCTGTACTCGATGTTGATGCCTACGTTCACGCCGAGGTCGAATGCTTTCAAATCGTCGCCGGGGCGGGTACCGAAATCCATCAGCCTGCGGTGCCCGTCCGTTTTGGTATGCCCCCACAACGGCACGTCGATACACGGGCCGCCGCCGGCACCGAACTTAACGCCTTCGTATGTAAACGTATACATCACATTTACCGGCACCTGCACGGAGAAGTAATTGCATTTGTGCTGTACGGCATCCGGAAAGCCGTAACGGGTGTAATACGAGCCTCCCTGGTTGGTAAATACCAATTCCGGACGTAACGAAAGCCGGTGGTACAAGCGGATATCCGCCAATCCGGCGATGCTGTATCCGAACCGTCCGCCGGATTTCAGCAGGTCGTCGCGTCGCTGCAAGAGCGAAGAATAAGCGCCTCCGGCACGCACTCCGTACGTTATCTCGGCCGAAAGGGGCCCTATAAGCAACAAAAGTAACAGGGTAAGTATCGTCTTTTTCATCCGAATCGATTTGTATGTGGGTTTATCTGCCCGCAAAGGTATAATTTTTTCGGAATCACGCCTATAAATCAAAACCGCTTTCTTTCCGCTTCGGATAGGGTTATGCTAACGCCTGGAGCAAGTCGGCATACAAATCGTCGGGATGTTCCAGGCCTACCGACAGGCGGATGGTTCGCTGGCTGATGTCCATTGCGGCGCGCTGCTCTTCGGTAAAGCCGCCGTAAATGGTACTGGCCGGATGGATGGCCAGGGTTTTGTTATCGAACAGGTTGGTGGCCCGGCAAACCAGCCGCAGCTTATTCATAAACGCGAAACAGGCTTCGCGCGATGCCAGGTCGAATGTCAGCATCGCTCCGGGATAGGCGCCGAACTGGGTGCGGCTCAACTCGTAGTACGGATTGCCGGGTAAGCCGGTGTAATTAACCGCTTCGATTCCTTTCGTCGCTTGCAGGCGCCGCGCCAACTCCAGGCAGGTAGCGGCTTGCCTTTCGAACCGCACCGGCATGCTTTCGAGCCCTAATGTTTGCATATAAGCTACCTGGGGGGTCATATAGGCGCCGAGGTTCCGGTGTACTTCTTTCCGCAACTTGGCGGTAAAGGCGCCGGTTCCGTATTGCGCGCTCAGTTCTTTCAGGCGTACGGAGCGGCTCCAGTCGAAAGCGCCGTGGTCGATAATCAACCCGCCGATGCTCGTAGCGCCGCCCGAGATGTATTTCGTACTGGATACGATTTCGATCGCCACCCCGAACTCCGCCGCATGGAATACATGGAACGGCACTACGGTGGTATCGGCAATCAAGGGAACTCCTTTTTCGTGTCCGATAGCGGCCAGGCCTTTCAAGTCGGCCACTTCCAATTGCGGGTTGGTGATTACTTCGAGGAACAGGGCGCAGGTATTCGCATCGACCCGTTTCCTCACTTCATCGAGGTCGGTCAAATCGCAGAAACGGGCTTCCACCCCGAATGCACCCAAGGTATTTTTCAGCAACGAATAGGTATTGCCGAACAAATGGGGAGAAGTTACGATATTTGCACCCGCATACGCAACCGACATCAGTACGTTGTGGATGGCAGCCATCCCCGAATTGAGCGCGGTAACGCTGAGGGCTCCCGTAACGGCCCGGACGCGGTCTTCGAAATACTGCACGGTGGGGTTGGTTATCCGCGAATAGGCATGGTCGGGCGTGCGGCCGCAAAAGGCGGCTTCCATCGCTTCGGCCGTATCGAACTCGTACGCGGCGGTGTGATATACGGGCATAGACAGGGAGCGGTACGGGTCTTGCTTTTCGTAGGGGGTATGGAGTAAACGGGTTTCGAATCGGGTTGTTTCCATCGGGTGTTTTTACGTTTTAGTTTTTTCTTTTTGCAGACCGATTTTACTGGTAACTGCCGAATAACGGGGCAAATGTACGATTCATTTGGTTGCATGGAAAGCAAAACGGAAGTTTTTTACGCCGCATACCGGCAGAATGCCGTTTTAATCTGCCATTCTCTTCCGGAGAGGTGGTATACCGACCTATTTTTCAGACCAAAGCCCGGATGAAACAGAAGATAAAATAGCCGCATAACGTTACTTTCAGTACGATACTGATTAAAAATCCGACAAAGGTTCCCAATCCGGCCCGGAATGCCTGTGAGGCTTCCCGGCCGCTCAATAACTCGCCTATTACAGCTCCCACAAACGGACCTGCCAGGACGCCCCAGGGAGGAAACACGAATACGCCGGCCAGCATGCCTATCACGGCACCCCAGTTTCCCCATTTCGTTCCTCCTCCGTACCGGCTTCCCAAGGCAGGAGTGATATAGTCGGCCAATTGTACCACAACGACCAATACGGCCCACACAATCAGTTGGGTGGCTGTAAAATGTACATCGTCGGTAAAATGCAGTAACAACAGGCCGATATACGAAACCGGAGGGCCGGGGATAACCGGAAGGAAACATCCGATCAATCCCATCACCAGGCAAAGTGCGCCGATAATAATAAGTATCAAATCCATCGCTTTATCTTTTTAGTTTCCGAATCGCCGGCATCGTCTCTTACGGACAATCCGTAGAAACGGCACATGTATCCATACAACAGCCTTACCGGGACAAGAGTTCGATTCGGTTTCATTATATCGCTTTATGCAAGACGAATTAAACGAAATACCTCTTATGCGACCGGATAAAACGATACGGCAACCCGGAGCTTGAACCGGATTGCCGTATCGGATTTCATGCAATCGCTGACGATGCTTCGTCGCACTGCGTTATTATAACTTCTTTCGGAGTCGATAAACTTTTCAACAATGTTTTTCGATCTTTTTGTAGCCGTATTGCGCCAGGTCGCCCAATTCTTCTTCTATCCGAAGCAATTGGTTATACTTGGCCATCCGGTCGGAACGGCTCAACGAGCCGGTTTTGATTTGCCCCGAATTGGTAGCTACGGCAATATCGGAAATGGTAGCGTCTTCCGTTTCGCCCGAACGGTGCGATGTAACGGTAGTATATCCGTTACGCTGCGCCATCTCGATGGCATCCAGCGTTTCGGTAAGCGTTCCGATTTGATTAACTTTAATCAGGATGGAGTTGGCACAACATTCTTCGATTCCTTTTCTCAGGAATTCCACGTTGGTAACGAATAAGTCGTCGCCTACCAACTGGCAACGGTTCCCGATCATCGCGGTAAGCATCTTCCAGCCTTTCCAGTCGTTTTCGTCCATGCCGTCTTCAATAGAGTCGATCGGATACCGTGAAATCAACTCGGCTAAATAGGCTGCCTGCTGTTCCGAGGTGCGTTTCACGCCTTTGGTTCCCTCGAAACGGGTATAGTCGTAAACACCGTTTTCATAGAACTCGGATGCAGCGCAATCCAAAGCGATCGTTACATCTTTGCCGGGTGTATATCCGGCCTTTTCAATGGCTTTCAGAATCGATTCCAAGGCATCTTCCGTACCGTCGAGCGCCGGCGCAAATCCACCTTCGTCTCCTACGGCGGTGCTCAATCCGCGGTCGTGCAATACTTTTTTCAAAGCATGAAATACTTCCGCTCCCATCCGCAACCCTTCGCGGAAACAGCATGCTCCTACCGGTCGAATCATAAATTCCTGGAAAGCGATGGGCGCATCCGAATGCGAACCGCCGTTTATAATATTCATCATCGGTACCGGCATTACATACGCATTCGTTCCACCGATGTAACGGTATAACGGCAAATCCAGGTAATTGGCGGCGGCTTTGGCTACTGCAAGCGAAACGCCGAGCATCGCATTGGCTCCCAAATTCGATTTGGTTTTCGTACCGTCCAATTCGATGAGTTTATTATCTATTTTCCGTTGATTAAGCGCACTCATTCCTAATAAAGCCGGCTCTATAAGGGTATTCACATTTTCCACGGCTTTCAATACGCCTTTTCCTCCGTACCGGCTCTTATCGCCGTCGCGTAATTCTATAGCTTCGTTTTCACCGGTAGAGGCGCCGGAGGGAACGGCTGCTCGGCCGAATGCTCCGGAGGCTAACAGTACGTCTACTTCAACCGTAGGGTTGCCACGAGAATCGAGAATCTCCCTTGCATGTACTTTTACAATTTCCATCTTGAATAGTTTTTGTTGGTTTGTTTGTTCGAAGACTATGCGTGCCGGGCGTAGAAACAAGCTGTACTTAATAATGCCGGTGGCTGTCTATCTTCGTTTGTTCCGTTTACAAATATAACAATTCTTCGGGGCTTTTGTTGACAGAAAATATTTATGGGAGAATCAACTCGGTTTATTACAAATAAAAAGAGGATGCCTCTTTCCGGCATCCTCCTATCCTTGCTGTATCGTATAGCAACCGTTCAGGAAAGTTTAACTTTCCTCCTCGTCGCATGGTTACAGGGCTTGCTTTTTTAACGGCAACCGAATAGTCTGATGTTCCTGAGACAACCTCTTTTTTATTAAGTAGCGCTTTATCGCTTATTCAGCCGCTTTTTCTTCCTGTACAGGAGCTTCCGGAGCTTCGGCTACCGGTTGTTCGGCAGGCGCTGCTTCTTCAGCCGATTTCTTCTTTCTCGAAGAAGAACGACGGGTTTTGGAAGCTTTCTTGGCCGTTGTTTCTTTCAGCATGTTTTCATCGTAATCCACTAATTCGATAAAGCACATCGAAGCGTTGTCGCCTAACCGGTTACCCGTTTTAATGATACGGGTGTATCCTCCCGGACGTTCGCCTATTTTCTGAGCTACTTCTTTGAAAAGTTCCGTTACGGCATATTTATCTTTCAGATTGCTGAATACGACACGTCTCGAATGAGTAGTGTCTTCCTTCGATTTCGTAATAAGAGGTTCCACATACTTGCGCAATTCTTTCGCTTTGGCGGTAGTGGTAAAAATCCGCTTATGTTTAATCAAGGAACAAGCCATATTGGCAAGCATCGCATTACGGTGCGAACTGGTACGACCTAAGTGATTAAATTTTTTATTATGTCTCATCGCTTTACTCTTTGTCTAATTTATACTTCGTGATATCCATACCGAACGACAGGTTCAGACTTTCCAGCAACTCGTCCAATTCGGTGAGCGACTTTTTACCGAAGTTCCTGAACTTCAACAAGTCATTCTTATTGAACTTAACCAATTCGCCCAACGTTTCTACATCCGCCGCTTTTAAGCAATTCAAGGCGCGTACCGACAAATCCATATCGGCTAACTTGCTTTTGAGCAACTGGCGCATGTGCAATACTTCTTCATCAAACTCTTCGTTGCCGTCGGTATCGTTCGTTTCGATGGCAATCTTCTCGTCCGAGAATAACATAAAGTGATGAATCAGAATCTTAGCAGCTTCTTTCAAAGCTTCTTTCGGATGAATGGAGCCGTCGGTCGCAATTTCCAAAACCAACTTTTCATAATCGGTTTTTTGTTCTACACGGAAATTTTCGATCGCATATTTTACGTTCCGGATAGGGGTGTAAATAGAGTCGATGGCAATCGTATGAATGTCGGCATTCGGATCTCTGTTTTCATCGGCCGGAACATAACCGCGGCCTTTGTTGATAGTTAATTCAATTTGAAAACTTGCACTCGGATCTAAGTTGCAAATAACCAAATCGGGATTCAATACTTCGAATCCGGTTAATTGTTTACCTATATCTCCGGCTTTGAACACTTCGGAACCCGAAACCGTAATACTTACTTTCTCGTTCTCTATATCGTCGACTATATGCTTAAAACGAACCTGCTTCAAATTGAGGATGATATTCGTCACATCTTCAATAACACCGGGAATGGTTCCGAACTCGTGTTCTACCCCCTCGATCTTAATCGATGTTATGGCATACCCTTCAAGCGACGACAACAGAATACGACGCAAGGCATTACCTATGGTAATACCATAGCCGGGTTCCAGCGGACGAAATTCGAACTTTCCGAAAAAATTGTCCGCTTCCAACATTAATACTTTATCGGGTTTTTGAAATGCTAATATCGCCATGGAATCAATTATTATTTAGAATACAATTCTACGATCAACTGCTCTTTTATGTTTTCAGGAATGTCGGCTCTTTCCGGAATATGTAACAATTTTCCGCTCATAGAAGTTGCATCCCATTCAAGCCAAGGATATTTGCTGTGGTTGAATCCGGATAAAGCATCGGCGATAACTTCCAATGACTTCGACCTTTCTCTCACACCTACCACCTGGCCCGGCTTCAAAGAATAAGAAGGTATATTCGCTACCTTACCGTCGACCGTAATATGTTTGTGCGATACTAACTGACGTGCAGCCGAACGTGTAGGCGCGATACCCAAGCGGTATACCACATTATCCAAACGCGATTCGAGTAACTGCAACAGTACTTCACCGGTAATACCTTTGCTACGGGAAGCTTTGTCGAATAAGTTTCTGAATTGTTTTTCCAACACACCGTACGTGTATTTGGCTTTTTGCTTCTCACGAAGCTGAATGCCGTATTCGGACGTTTTTCTCTTTCTGGCGTTCCCGTGTTGTCCCGGGGGATAATTTTTCTTAGAAAGAACTTTATCAGCACCGAAAATAGGCTCACCGAATTTACGAGCAATTCTTGTTTTTGGTCCAATATATCTTGCCATTTTTCTATTGTTTTAATTGTTCTGCCTGAACCGGAAACCGTGCAGCCGCGACCACAGAGAGGATGAAATGCAATCTTTTCACAATTTCCGATTCAACTTTCAGGATTAATTGATTATACTCTTCTCTTTTTCGGAGGACGACATCCGTTATGTGGCAACGGAGTAACATCGATAATTTCAGTAACCTCGATGCCGGCTCCGTGAATCGTACGAATAGCCGATTCCCGACCGTTACCCGGCCCTTTAACGTAAACCTTTACTTTTCTCAAGCCCAGGTCGAAAGCTACTTTCGCACAATCCTGTGCAGCCATTTGTGCGGCATAAGGAGTATTCTTCTTAGAACTTCTGAATCCCATTTTACCGGCAGACGACCAGCTGATTACTTGTCCATCGCTATTCGTAAGCGAAACGATGATATTATTGAAAGAAGAATGAATATGTGCTTGTCCGTAAGCATCTACCTTAACGTTTCTCTTCTTTGCTGCGACTGTTTTTTTTGCCATATCAACCCTTATTATTTAGTAGCTTTTTTCTTATTTGCAACAGTTTTCTTCTTACCCTTACGCGTACGGGAATTATTTTTTGTTTTCTGGCCTCTCAACGGCAAGCCTAAGCGGTGACGAACACCTCTGTAGCAACCGATATCCATTAAACGTTTAATATTCAATTGTACTTCAGAACGAAGATCACCTTCTACTTTAAAATTAGAACCGATAACTTCACGTACCTTAGCGGCTTGCTCGTCTGTCCAGTCTTTTACTTTGATGTCCCGGTCGATTCCGGCTTCTGTCAATATAGTATTTGCTCTGCTGCGACCTATTCCATAGATATAAGTCAAGGCCACTTCTCCTCTTTTGTTTTGTGGTAAGTCTACACCAACTATTCTTATAGCCATATTTCTTACTTAATAATTATTGCAAAAATAATAAATTATCCTTGACGTTGTTTATACTTCGGATTTTTCTTGTTTATCACATATAAACGCCCTTTACGTCTTACGATCTTACACTCGGGCGTACGCTTTTTCAAAGATGCTCTTACTTTCATATCGTGTTGTTTTTTTTATTTATATCTAAAAGCAATTCTACCTTTTGTCAAGTCATAAGGAGACATCTCTACCCGCACTTTATCTCCGGGAAGAATTTTAATGTAATGCATCCGCATCTTACCTGAAATATGAGCCGTAATTTCATGCCCGTTTTCCAGTTCCACCCGAAACATTGCATTCGATAATGCCTCTACAATGACTCCGTCTTGTTCGATTGCTGCCTGTTTAGCCATAAAAAATCAAATTAAATTGCGTTTTCTCCTAACACTTTTTCTAAAAACTCAAAAGAAGACAAAATATCCGGACCACTCGGACGAATGGCAATACAATGTTCATAATGAGCCGAACATTTCTTGTCTTTCGTTCTAACCGTCCAACCGTCTTTTTCAAAAGCGACGTTCCGGCTTCCCATATTTATCATCGGCTCGATACAAATACACATTCCGGAGCGAAGCAGAGGCCCGCATCCCCGGCGTCCGTAATTGGGCACCTCGGGTTCTTCGTGCATTCCTTTACCGATTCCATGTCCTACCAGTTCACGAACCACCGAATAACCGTGCGATTCGCAGTAAGTCTGAACAGCCGCACTGATATCTCCGATGCGTTTTCCTTCCACAGCCGCTTCGATCCCCTTATAAAGAGACTCTTTCGTTGTTTTCAGTAAACGCTTAACTTCCGGCGAAACTTCTCCTACACAAAAGGTATAGGCCGAATCACCGACAAAGCCGTTCAGTGTAACACAAAGGTCTACCGAAATCACATCCCCTTCCTGGAGTACCCGTGAAGCCTTCGGTATTCCATGTACCACCTGCTCGTTCACAGAAGCACAAATGGAATTAGGATACCCTTCGTAACCTAGACAGGAAGGTATCCCGCCGTTATCTCTGATAAATTCTTCAGCTATTTTATCCAATTGAAGCGTTGTCACTCCCGGTTTGATATTTTTTGCCATCTCGGCAAGCGTTTTACCAACCAGCAGATTCGACATCCGCATCAATTCTATTTCTTCATCTGTTTTTAGATAAATCATGTTCGCTTAATAAGCGGCTACAGAGCCGGTACGTCCTTTAATTCTACCTGACTTTAACAAACCATCGTAATGACGCATCAACAAATGGCTTTCAACCTGTTGCAACGTATCAAGCACAACCCCTACTAAAATAAGCAACGACGTTCCCCCGAAAAACTGAGAGAACTCCATGCTGATTCCGGCAACACGGGCAAATGCAGGCATAATCGCAACTACAGCTAAAAATAATGCACCCGGTAAAGTAATACGGTCCATAATGGCATCCAGGTAATCCTTGGTCTGCTTTCCCGGTTTAACTCCCGGAATAAAACCGTTATTACGCTTCAAGTCATCCGCCATCTGCGTAGGGTTAATCGTAATAGCCGTATAAAAATAAGTGAAGAGAATAATCAATACGGCAAAAACGAAATTATACCAGAACCCGGTATTATCCATAAAATGCGACCAGAATCCCGTTGTATCCGTATGCGAGAAACCTATAATCGAAATAGGGATAAACATAATAGCCTGAGCAAAAATGATCGGCATTACGTTTGCAGCATTTACCTTTAACGGAATATACTGACGGGCTCCGCCATACTGCTTGTTACCGATAATCCGTTTAGCGTATTGCACGGGCACTTTCCGAGTACCTTGTACTAATAAAATCGCACCGGCAATAACGAATAAAAGAAAAACGATTTCAAACAGAAACATTACCAAACCACCGGTTCTTTCGCTCGTTCTGGAAACGAATTCCTGAAAAAGCGAATGAGGCAATCTGGCAATAATACCGATCAAGAT
>DBGBSM010000448.1:0-3885 GCA_048468815.1 Parabacteroides sp. | reverse complement strand
GTATAAAATTTCATGGCGAATCCCCGGATGTCGCGTTCGGCGTCGGCAGCGCCCCGTTCGCCCGCTACGGTGGAAAACCGAACGAAACAGTCGGTCTGTTTGCCTACTTCGCTGAAAATAGCCGCTTTGGTGTACCGGCTGATGTCGTGCGTAACGGTAAAGGTGCCGTAGGCGCCGGAGCCTTTTGCATGCATGCGCCGTTCGGGAATCACTTCCCGGTCGAAGTGGGCCAGTTTTTCGATAAGCCACGGGTCTTGTAAAAGTACCTGGCCGCGCGGCCCTACGGTTTGGGTGTTCTGGTTGTCTGCGATGGGACGCCCGTTGGCAGAGGTGAGTTTTTTGTTTTCCATACGATTGTTGTTTGTTAATTTTTACAGGCCGCCCCTCGGCGTTGCCTGCCGGATTCAAAAAAGGATTTTTTTCTTTCTAAAGATACGGGGTAAAAAGCACGTATGCAAATAGAAAATGCACTTCCGGAGATAGATTCGGTTTATAGGGGCCGGATTATAGCGAAAAGGAGGCATCCTTACAACGCCGGGCGTAAACGAGCGGGGTTCCGAAGGGCGTGAATGAAAGCGAAAAGCAAGTATGTTTATAAACCGGATGCGGATGCTGCCGGGATGTAACCTGTTGTTTGCCGGGTATTTTCCCGTTCCCGCAAATCGATTCGGTAACGAGTGTGAAGGCTGTAAAGCGGAATCGGCTTCGGCTTTTTATTATGTAATGTGTACTTGGCAGGTAAAGTGTAATAAGTAGATTGCGTTCGGTAAAGGTTATTTTCCCGGTTTTATCCCGGTGTTTTCTTTTGTTTTGCAGCATACAATCTGTATCCTTAGGCTGCGGATATAAATCCGTAGCCTAAGGATATAAATCCGCAACCTACGGATATATATCCGCAGCCTGCGAATACAGTTTGTAGGTAGATGAAACAGGATTCGATTGCAGGGAAAAAGAAAAAGCCAAGCGCATGTTTCCTGTTTTTTTCCTGATGCGGCCGGCAAGGCCGTGCGTCCGATACGGATTTTTCCCGGCAATGCCGGCGGCGGGATGGATTCGTTATCTTCCGAACGCCTTTCTCAACGCGACTTCGAACCGGTACAAATCTTCCTCCGTAGTATCCCACGAGGTTACCAGCCGCACTTCGTCGCGTTCGTCGTTCCACATATAAAAGAAGTATTCTTGCATCAACCGGTCGATTACCGGGCGCGGCATTGTGAAGAACAACGCATTCGACTCGATGGGTTGCGTAAACCGGATTTCCGGGAACTGCTCCAGTATCCCGGCCAGCCGGAGCGCCGAGTCGTTCGCCTTCCGGGCGTTTTCGAGCCATAAGTCGTTTTCGAAGTAGGGGATGAACTGGGCCGATAAATAGCGCAGCTTCGAGGCCAACTGAGCCGATTGCTTGCGGTAATACATCAGGTTCTCCGTAAGTTCCGGCCGGAACGAAACAACCGCTTCGCCCATCATCATGCCGTTCTTGGTGCCGCCTAAGCTGAGAATATCCACGCCGGCGTCGGCCGTTATCTCTTTCATCGTGCATCCCAGATACGCGCAGGCATTCGCCAGGCGGGCGCCGTCCATATGCAGGTACATATTATTGGCATGCAGATAATCGGCAATCGCCCGGATTTCGGATACGGTATATACGGTACCCAATTCGCTTACCTGCGAGATGTACACCGCCTTCGGCTGGGAATGGTGGCATACGCCGATACCTACCATTTTGGTGCGAATCGACTCGGGCGTGAGTTTGCCGTCGGGAGTGGCGATTTCCATAATCCGGCAACCGGTAAACTTGGTAGGAGCGCCGCACTCGTCTACGCAGATATGGGCGGTCGAAGCGGCGATAATGCAGTTGAACGGCCGGGTAACGGCTTGTAATGCCACCGAATTGGCGCCCGTACCGTTAAAAACGAACGCTACGCCGCATCCGCTTCCGAATATTTTTTTTATGGCCAGCTCTGCGGCTTGCGTCCAGGGGTCGTCGCCGTATCCTACGGCATGGTTGTCGTTCGCTTTTACTACGGCATCCATAACGAGGGGGTGCACCCCCGAATTGTTATCACTTGCGAAACTTCTCATAGATGGATTGAATTTGGGGGCAAAAGTAGCTATTTTCTTCTATATATCGTTTCAGCGAGTGTATGTAATCTGCTGTTTTTTCCCTATCTTTACTCCGGAAAACAAAGGAAGGCGGCAGCCTTTGGCTGGCGCTATCTCTTATCCGAAATCAAAATCAGCATATGGCAAAAACAAAAACGATATATGTGTGCTCCGAGTGCGGCGCCGATTCGCCCAAATGGGTAGGCAAATGTCCGTCGTGCGGAGCGTGGAATACGTATGTGGAAGAAGTTATTTCCCGCGAGCCGGCAATCCTCCGTACCGCCGGCGGCATGAAGGAGGGGAATGTAAAAGCGCGTCCGCAGTTGTTGCGCGATATTACTTCGCGCGAAGAAACGCGCATCGACCTGAAAAACGGCGAGTTGAACCGGGTGTTGGGCGGCGGTTTGGTAAAAGGGTCGCTCGTACTGATAGGCGGCGAACCGGGTATCGGCAAGTCTACGCTGGTGTTGCAAACGGTGCTGGGGCTCGAGGGTCTGCGTACCCTGTATGTGTCGGGCGAAGAAAGCAGCCGGCAACTCAAGCTGCGCGCCGACCGGCTGGCCCATGAAAACCCGGAGTGTTACATCTTGTGCGAAACCAAACTGGAGCAGATATTCACCCATGCGGAAAACGTACGTCCCGATTTGATAATCATCGACTCCATCCAAACCATTTACACCGAGCTGGCCGAATCGTCGCCCGGCAGTATCTCGCAGGTGCGCGAGTGTTCGGCGGCCATCTTGAAGTACGCTAAGGAAACGGGCGTGCCGGTGTTGCTTATCGGGCATATCAATAAGGAAGGGAATATCGCGGGGCCGAAGGTGCTGGAGCATATCGTGGATGCGGTGCTCCAGTTCGAGGGCGACCAGCATTATATGTACCGCATCCTGCGGAGCATCAAGAACCGGTTCGGAAGCACGGCCGAGCTGGGCATTTACGAGATGCGGCAAAACGGCCTGCGCGAAGTGAGCAATCCGTCGGAATTATTGCTTACGCAGAATCACGAAGGGTTGAGCGGCGTGGCCATTGCGGCGGCGATAGAAGGGGTGCGCCCGTTCCTGATTGAAACGCAGGCGTTGGTAAGCTCGGCGGTATACGGCATGCCGCAACGGAGCGCCACGGGTTTCGATTTGCGCCGGATGAACATGTTGCTGGCGGTGCTCGAGAAACGGGCCGGTTTCAAGCTGGCGCAGAAAGACGTGTTCCTGAATATCGCCGGGGGCCTCAAGGTAAACGACCCGGCTATCGACTTGTCGGTGTTGAGCGCCGTACTGTCTTCGAGCCTTGACATCAGCATCGAGCAAGGGGTTTGCATGGCGGGCGAAGTGGGGCTTTCGGGCGAAATCCGTCCCGTGAACCGCATCGAACAGCGGGTGCAAGAGGCGGAAAGGCTGGGCTTTCACCGTATCCTGATTCCGTACCGTAACCTCAAAGGGTTCGATACGAAACAGTCGAAGATGGAAATCGTACAAGTGAAGAAAGTAGAGGAGGCGTTCCGGCACTTGTTCGGATAGCATTATTCTTTTACCAAGCGGAGTAAAGTAACGGAAATTTGAAACGAATCGGAAAACACATGGAAAAGAGAAAAATGCGAAAGGCGGCGGCATCCTTCGTGATGTGGAGTTGTTTAGCCTTGTTTATCGGCGGCGGTTGTTCCCGCCCCGAACGGAATGTACTGAAAGGGGAAGTGAAGCATGCCGGTGCCGGCGACAGGATTGTTCTGGCGGTTGCCGACCCGGGTGGCTCCGGGTTGATTGCCTGCGACAGCGCCGTGATAGATAC
>DBGBSM010000447.1:0-3977 GCA_048468815.1 Parabacteroides sp. | reverse complement strand
GTTGAAAGGCTCGTCGAGAATCAATACCGGCTTATCCTGTTCGATAATGCCGAGCAAAGCCAACTTTTTCTTCATGCCGGTAGAATACTCGTCGATAAGCCGGTTCAACGGCAATCCGAACAACGCGTTCCACGCTTCCCTATCGAAACCCGGACAAGGAAAAAGTGATACATATTCGGCCCCGGTAATATGCGAATAAAAGAAATTCTCGGCGGGCAAATAGGCGATGTCTTTTTTTGTCAACGGGCGCCCGTTATAAGAAACGGTGCCCTCCTGCGGTTGCTTCAATCCGAACAGCGTGTCGAACAGGGTGGTTTTACCCGCCCCGTTCAAGCCCACGATTCCGTGAATGGCTTGTTCCGCCAAATCGAGACACAACGAATCGAGTACAGATTCGCCGGTGCAGTAACTAACCGAAAGATTAGCGATGGTAATCATGCAAATAAAAATTTAAGTTCGTACGGGCTTTGATAAACAGATGAACCGAAAAAGCCCACAGCAACGGCGCGGTAAAAGGATTCAGCCCGATAATCAGCCCCAGCATGCGAGGTACCGAGTAAACCGGCGCCTTCCGGTGCGAATAATAAGCGTATTTCAACACAATACCGTACAGATGAATGCCGCATAACAGCACCACTTCCAAAAGAGGAACATACCAACGCCCGGGATGAAAAGCCAACAGGGTTGCGACTACCGGCAACGTAAGCAGCACGAAAAGCAGCAGGTTCCGCCCGATTCTAAAAAACAAAAACCGGCCGGCGCTTTTCCGGAAAGAAAGGATAAACTGCCACGGCTCGGGTTGCTTGTAAAAGTCGAAAACGATAAGACCGGTAAGGAAAACAGAGAGGTAACCAACGATACTGAAATAAGCCCCGAAGAAACCGATTGCTCCGACCGAAGCCAGCCAAAACCCGGATTGCCTTACGCCCGCTTTCCATTCATACGCATCGTACGGAATCTTCCGTTGCAGCCAAGTATTCCCGGTTCGGCGCCGGCGTTTTTTATAACGCATCGGCATAAATCCGGTTAGAAAAGCCGTAACCGAAACCCCTAAAGCATACCACCACCAGCCGTGTAAAAGCAGGCAGCTAAGCACCGGTGCGGACAGCGCCATATTTTCGACCGCACAGAGCAGCCGGTCGTAATTCGTATGGATGTAAAGAAACTTCCTGTCGCGGCGCTTAAGCTGAACGGATAACAAAATCAGTATCCAGACGGCCGCCACGTAGTACACGTTCGTTTCGTCGGCCGATAACGCATACACGACTACACACAGATAGAAAAGGGCCATTACAACCAACAGCAACCGGAAAATACCGAATTGCATCGCTATCCGGCTGCTTTGTTTCCATCGCATCCGGAAGTAGGCGCCAATTTCAAGTAGGGCTGTATTCATCGGAGAAAGCTTATAAAATATACCAATGGGGTTACGACGCGATTCTTTAATTCTTCATTACTTCCGGAATCGGTTTTCCGCCGCATTTTCTTCGCACGGGCAACGGATACGTAAGCAGAAAAAGCTGTCTTATAGATAGCCGGAAGCAAATAGTAGTCCCGCCGGGAATCGAACCCGGATTTAAAGTTTAGGAAACTTCCGTTCTATCCATTGAACTACAGGACCGCTTTTTTGAGGTAAGGAGTTGCAAAAATACAATCTTTTACCCATCCGCACAAATATTCGGGAACGAATGTTACGGATGCGTTCCGGCAGTCGTTAATCGAAGAGGCTCTGCATCACGGCTACCGAACGGAGCTCGGGAAACTCGGGCAGGTGCAAGCGGTAATAGTCGATCAGCACGTTTACGATACGCACGCGGTCTTTCCGGGAAAAAGCGAATGCGTGCATATTTTCGAAACTGATGCGAAGCAGCGAAGCGAATACCTGGCTCTCGCCAACATCGAGAAAATGCTTATGCATCGGCACGCTATCGGTAAAAACGGCGTTGAGCATATCGAAATAACTGCCGGGGCGGTACGATTCCGCATTCGGAAAAATACCCAGGTAGTGCAGCAACCGCAGCAAAAATACCAGGTGGAAATTGGCTACGCCTTTCTCGGCCAGCTCCAGCAGGCGTACCGATTGATACAGGAAGTCGAACAAAGCGGGGTCGGCTTCCGTTTCTTTCACTACCCGGAACAACACTTCCGCCAGGAATAAAGCCAGCACGTTCTTCACCGGATTGCACGACAGCTCCAGCAACGGGAAACATGCCTTCGCCTCACGTATGCGGTGTATTTCGCGGTTGTTTTTATGGTCGACTTCCATCTCGAGCACCGAAAGAGGCATAAACAGCGAAGGCGAAAGGGTGCTCCGCTTGCTGCGCGAACGGGATACCATATACGATACCCTTCCGAACTGCTCGGTATACATATATATTATGGAGTATTTATCGTTATAGGGCATCGAATGCAACACGACGGCCCGGGTTTTGTACAACATCAACTTCCTTTTTTATTGAAACAAAGATAAGAGATTATTTGTTACTGCAGGCATGGCTCAATACGGAAGCGACAAGCTGGCCGTAAACAACGGTAGCCAACTACGACCGGTTACCCTTCCACAAAAATGCCGCAGAAATCGGTTGCCGCCGACCGCGGCAAGTTTGCCGGCGTCGGTGGCTTTATTGCCGGCGTCGCCGTTTATTTTGCCGCCGTCGGCGGCAAACAAAAAGAAAAGGAAGAAGCCACACGCGAATAGAACCTTTTAACCGCATAATCAAGCACATAAGCCGCCTGCTTTCCGGTTAAAAAAGAAACACAGACGCCTACGCTTCATGCACGGCAGCAAAAATCCCTCGCGCGTTCACTCCGCCCTTCCTCTTTTTTACTTACTTTTGTACCACACATATCAACACAATGCAAGAACTGACGCTCACCACTCCCGCTCTGCTGTTTTCGGCCATCTCGCTGATATTGCTGGCTTATACCAACCGGTTTATTTCGTACGCCCAGTTGGTACGCACCCTGAAAGAAAAGTACCTCACCACGCACGAAGCCCGTATGCTGCCGCAAATCGACAACCTGCGCAAACGCCTCTACCTCACCCAAGTGATGCAGATATTAGGTATCGCCAGCCTGCTGTTTTGTGTGGTTTCCATGTTTTTTATTTATGTGTCGCTGTTCCTTACGGGAGCTTACCTGTTCGGCATTGCACTGCTTCTGCTTGCCGGTTCGCTGGGAGTATGCATCTGGGAAATCAACATATCGGTAAAGGCGCTCGAAATTCATTTAAGCGATATAGAGTCTGAACAAAAGTTAAATCACTCCTGACCGCTCACTTTTCCGCAACTAAAATTTGTCAATTAAAAAACTCACTCTATCTTTGCACTCGCAATCGGGAAATGTATCTCCCGGCGTAAGTAATTACGTGTCGGCCCGTTCGTCTATCGGTTAGGACGCAAGATTTTCATTCTTGAAAGGGGGGTTCGATTCCCCCACGGGCTACAATAAACAAGATTAAAAACAGATAAAGAGGATAGCTTAGAAAATGGCAAATCATCAATCATCCATCAAAAGAATCAGACAAACGAAAACCAAACGTTTGCACAACAGATATTATGCTAAAACCGCCCGTAACGCCGTGAGAGCATTACGTGCCAATGAAAATAAGGACGAAGCGCAAGCCATGTATCCGAAAGTTTGCTCCATGTTGGACAGACTGGCTAAGAAACATGTAATCCATCGGAACAAAGCCGGTCATCTCAAATCCAAACTCGCTGCACACGTTAATAAACTCGCTTAATCAAGCTATACAGTTATATATAGCCGGGCTAAACCATTAGTCCGGCTTTTGTGTTTATATTATTCCAGGCAGGTACAGCGAAAGCGACTATTGTTTTATATTCTATTAACCAAATTAATAAAGCTTCACCTTTGGAAGATAGAAAAATAAAACTACCTTTGCACCCGCAAACAGAAAGTAATTCTGAAGTGCTCATAACGACGGCCCGTTCGTCTATCGGTTAGGACGCAAGATT
>DBGBSM010000446.1:0-4613 GCA_048468815.1 Parabacteroides sp. | reverse complement strand
CGGTACTTGGAGTAGGGATAATTCTTCAACGCGTTCTGGGCGGTGATTACGCACGACAAGTAATTGTTACCGAGGTAATTTCCCAGGTTGAAGTACAACCGGGTGGCCAACAGTTCCTTATACGCCAGCTTTTCCTGCAGCTCGAACATGATGTTCTGTGCCTGGGTGGCCCGCTCGCTCTGGGGGTAATATTCCATATACAGCTGCAGTTCTTCTATGGCTTTATATGTTTGCGACTGGTCGAGGCGCGGGTCGGGCGAATCGAGGTATAATCCGTAACCGGAATAATAACGGGCCAATTCGGCGTATTCGCCCCGCGGATAGGTGTTATAATAGGTTTTAAAGTACTGTGAAGCCGTTTCGTAATCTTTCATGCCGTAGTAACTCTGCGCCAGCAGGTACAACGATTCTTCCGCATAGGCCGTTCCTTTGAAAATCGTAACCAGTTCTTCCAGAAGCGTAGCGGACTTGGAATACTTCTTTTCGTTAAAGTACTTCTTGGCGTAAGTATACTTTACTTCATAGTCGGTACTTTTCAGAATCTTATTATATTCGCCGCAGGCGCTCAACAAGACGGTTATCATCAAAAAAAATACAACCTTTTTCATTTACATACTTTTAGCGTGCAAAGTTAGCGGTTCCCTGCAAATAAGCGTTACAGAAAACGTTAATAATTACAACTTGTACAAATCGCTGGCTGCCAGCAGTTCCAATTTATTTGCTTTCAGGGCTTCGGCGCATTTTTCCACGTTGTCGGCGCGGAGTATCACATTGGCGGCGTCGCCTTGCGAGAAGGCATACATGTATTCGATGAATACGCCGGCATCGGTGATAATCTGCATGGCCCGGGCCAATGCGCCGGGCTGGTTGGGACAGTGCAGGCATACCACGTCGGCCACGCTTACGGCATAGAGGTTGGAACGGAGTACTTCGAGGGCTTTGTCGGTATCGGATACGATAAGCCGGAGGATGCCGAAGTCGGAATTTTCGGATACGGTAAAGGCGGACATGTTGATGCCGGCTTCGCCGAGCAGCTTGGCTACTTCGGTAAAGCGTCCTTTCTTGTTTTCAAGAAAAATAGAGAGTTGTTTGATCAGCATAAGTTTTATTTTTTAATTTGTCGATGGCCCGGGTAAGGGGTTGCTGCGCGCGCGGCGAAAGTACCGGCAGCGCGGCTCCGTTTCTTTTTCGAAAGAAACGAAGGAAGAAAACGTTGCTTTCTGCACGAAGGCTGTTTTTTCTCCCTGACGGGGCGGTTTAGGCCGTTACCACGATGGGAGCTTTTCGCTCGCCGCGGGGCGTCTGCCGACGGCGCCTACCGGCGGTCTTCATTTTTTCTCTTGACAGAAAAAACGAAGCAAAAAAGGTCAAGGGCTACGTCCGCTTCGCTAAAAATAAGCTTGCGCTCACTGAAGGGGGTGAAACTCGCTGCGCTCAAACAACACCCCCTTCCGGGCGTTCACTCCAGCTTATTTTTTTAACGCTCATCGCCCGAGGCCCGCGGGCCCATACGAAATGGCCGGCTTTATTCAATGCGGTAAAACCTGAATGCCGGTTATACGAAACAGTATAATCTTTTGGCCTCGTGGCTTTCCGAGCGTTTGCTCCGTACTATTTTTTCTACACTCTCTCGCTGAGTCCCCGGGTTCCATACGAAGCGGCCGGTGTTTTTCAGGGTTGAGTAGGATACGGGTTGCTCAAATTCGACGAAAGACGCATGCACTTCTTTTTAAGTGCTCTGTGTCTCCGTGTCTCTGTGTTCCCTTCCTCTCTCGGAAATCCCTTTTGGTTGTGTACCATGGAAACCAAACAAAGATAGAAAAATTTACTTTCTTTCTACAGAAAGCAGAAAAAAAAAGCGCTTTCCGGTAAAGGTTTCCTTTTCTGCCGGCCGGAAACGACCGTTACCATGTAGGCGGCCTGCCCGGGGGCCGGTAATCAAAAAATGTCCGGATAGAAACCGGTTTTTTGCTGCGCTTTTCTTCCGTTCCTGCGCAGATAAAGTGTATTCTTAGGCTGCGAATATAAATTCGCAGCCTAAGAATATATATTCGCAGGTTCAGAATATATATTCGCAACCTAAGAATACAGTTTGCATGCGCATAAAACCGGATAAGTTGCATTAGTCAGATAAGAAAAGCCGGAGTTGTTTTTTATTTGCCCTCGGAGTTTGTGTCAGGTAGCAGGGTATGTCGGCATCCCCTCCCGGCATGCGCCGAACGTGTATTCGATGCCCGGTGAGGTACCGGACTGTCGGCTTTTCTTCCCCGCTTGTTCCCTTGTCAGACGGAATAAGCGCTTTTTCATGTAAAGCCTGTTCAGGCGAATAGGGTAAGAATGCGTGATTATTAAAAAAGGGGCGTTATTCTGTGTTTGGTGAAAAATCGAAGCGTATAAAAGAATAAGTGTTATTTAGCCATTACATTTTTACATACTCTTTAACCCCATCATATATAAACCGTATGCTTAAATCCACTTTTCTCCATCACAATACGCTCCGCTTATTTTCCACCGCACCGAACAAACGCCCCCATATCTATTCTTTCCCTCCGCCCGCCGGCAAAAGGGTTAATTCCTTTTTTCTGTTTATTTATTTTTCCTTTGCTTCGTTTTCCTTTCTTTCTCTACCGTTTTTTCCTTACTTCTCCCCTTACACCGCTTAAATCACGCCGGCTATCTCATATGGCCCCACGAGCCTCAGTGAACGAACGTAAGGAAATGGAACAAAGCAAACGCCCGGAAAACCAACATGCTATTTCCACCGCATTGAATAAAGCCGCCCACTTCGTATGGCCCGCGGGCCTCGGGCGATGAGCGTTAAGCAGCACGGCTGAAAGAGAGCGTTAAAAAAGCCACGCTGTTTGAGCTTTCTAAAAGAAAGCGAGTTCGGGGCTTTTAGCGAGCGAAAGCCGGGATGTAGCGAAGCGGACGTAGCCCTTGAACTTTCTTTGCTTCGTTTCTTTGGTTCAAGCCAAAGAAATGAAGACCGCCGGTAGGCGCCGTCGGCAGACGCCCTCACGGCGAGCGAAGAAAACTCGTCGTGGTAACGGCCTAAACCGGCCCGGTAGGAAGAAAAGCCTGCCTTCGCAAAGAAAGCCAAGTTTTCTTCAAAAGCTCTTTTTCAAAAGAGCCCCCTCTCCTACACCAACCTCCTCTTATCCACCACATGCTTCGCCTTTCCCATGCTCCGTTCCAGCGTACGCGGCTCCACAATCTTAATGTCCGGCTGCAACCCGATAACGCTTTGCATGCGGTTCGTAATCTTTTTCTTCAAGGCAATCATCTTGTTCATCTCGTCGGAATAATATTCCGGACGCACCTCCACCTGAATCTGGAACGTATCCGTATTGTTCACCCGGTCGACCACAATCACATAATGCGGCTCGAACTCGGGCAACTCCAGTATAACCGATTCCACTTGCGACGGGAATACATTTACGCCGCGGATAATCAGCATATCGTCGCTACGCCCCATGATACGGCCCATCCGCACCGCCGTACGGCCGCAGGCGCACTTCTCGTAAATGAGGTGCGTAAGGTCGCGCGTACGGTAGCGAATCATCGGCATACCCTCTTTGGTAAGCGTGGTAAATACCAGCTCGCCCTGCTGCCCCGGCTCCACCGGCTGCAACGTTTGCGGGTCTACGATTTCCGGGAAGAAATGATCTTCCCACAAATGCGTACCGTTCTGGCATTCGCATTCGCCGCCCACGCCCGGGCCGCAGATTTCCGTCAGCCCGTAAATATCGTATGCTTTAATACGGAGCTTCTCTTCCAGCTCTTTACGCATATTTTCCGTCCACGGCTCCGCGCCGAAAGCGCCTACGCGCAACTGGAACTCTTCCAGCGGAATGCCCGAGTTATGAATCGTTTCGGCCAGGTACAACGCATACGAAGGGGTACATGCCAGCCCTTTCGCACCGAAGTCGTGCATCAACTGGATTTGCTTCTGGGTATTGCCGCTGCTCATCGGGATAACCGTACCGCCGATATTCTCCACGCCGCAATGCGCGCCGAGGCCGCCGGTAAACAAGCCGTATCCGTACGAAACCTGTACCGCGTCGTTGCGCGTAAGCCCGTACGCCGTAAGGCAACGGGCCACCACTTCGGCCCAAACGGATAAGTCTTTCCGCGTGTATCCCACTACAATGGGTTTGCCCGTGGTACCGGAAGAGGCATGCAGCCGCACGATTTCCGACATCGGCACCGACATCAACCCGAAAGGATAGTTATCCCGCAAATCCTGTTTTACGGTAAAAGGCAGTTTCACTATATCGTCGATAGACTGGATGTCGTCGGGCTCCACGCCCATTTCCTGCATTTTTTTCCGGTAAAAAGGGGAGTTATGATATACATGCTCTACTACCCGCCTTAACCGGATGCCTTGCAGCTTCCGCATTTCTTCGCGGTCCATACATTCCATTGTCTCGTTCCAAATCATGGTATCTCTGTTGTTAGCTTATTAAATCGTATTAAATCCGGGTGCAAAGTAATAACTTTTTCGGTTACCTCCAATAAATAGGGCTTTTTATCTTTGCTTCAAAGAATTAAAACGAAGATAAGCGGCGCCTCGGCAGAATCGAACGAGTTCGCTTTTGCGCTCGGTTTGCACT
>DBGBSM010000445.1:0-6054 GCA_048468815.1 Parabacteroides sp. | reverse complement strand
TTTGGCATTATTGTCAATTTGATTGTGGGCATTATCGGCGGTGTATTAGGCGGATGGGTATTCGGATTGTTAGGATTCCATACCACGAGTATTTTAGGAAGTTTGGTTACTTCCGTGATCGGCGCCGTTCTCTTTTTGTGGATATTGTCGTTTTTCCAACGACCTAAAGTCGATGCCTGACGTAGCCGGGATTCGTAACGGAAAAACCGGACGGACAGAAAAACGGATATAAAGATACGGAAACAGAGCCTTCGGAACGAATAATCCGAAACCGCTGTGTTTCCGTATTTTTTTTGTCCTTTTTTATTCCCACTCGATGGTAGCGGGCGGTTTGGAGCTGATGTCGTATACTACGCGGTTTACCCCGCGTACTTTATTGATGATTTCGTTCGATACTTTCGCCAGGAATTCGTAGGGCAGGGGAGCCCAGTCGGCCGTCATAGCGTCGGTCGAGGTTACGGCACGCAGAGCCACCGTATTTTCGTACGTACGCTCGTCGCCCATCACGCCTACCGAGCGTACGGGAAGCAGAATGGTACCGGCCTGCCATACCTTGTCGTACAATCCCCATTCGCGTAGCAGGGAAATGTAAATATCGTCGGCATTCTGAAGTATCTGCACCTTTTCGGGCGTAATGTCGCCTAAGATACGAATACCCAAACCGGGCCCCGGGAACGGATGGCGTTTAATCAAGTGCGGCTGCATGCCTAATTCGATACCCACACGGCGTACCTCGTCTTTGAAAAGCAACCGGAGCGGTTCTACCAGCTTCAGGTGCATTTTTTCGGGCAGTCCGCCTACGTTGTGGTGCGATTTGATAACCGTACCGGTGATGGAAAGCGACTCGATTACATCCGGATAAATGGTACCTTGCGCCAGCCATTTGATATCTTTCAGCTTCCGCGCTTCCTCGTCGAATACATCGATAAATCCTTTGCCGATGATTTTGCGCTTCTTTTCCGGCTCGGTTACTCCGGCCAGCTCCTTATAGAATTTCTCTTTGGCATTGATGCCGAGAACGTTCAGTCCTAAATGCTCGTAATCGCGCAATACGTTTTCGAATTCGTTTTTCCGCAACAAGCCGTGGTCAACGAAAATACACGTCAGGTTTTTCCCGATCGCCTTGTTGAGCAATACGGCCGTAACCGACGAATCTACTCCGCCCGACAACGCTAAGATTACTTTATCGTCGCCCAACTGCTCTTTCAACTCTTGTACCGTCGATTCGATAAACGAGGCCGGCGTCCAGTCTTTGGCACAGCCGCAGATGGTTAAGAAATTATCCAGTAGTTTGGTTCCGTCGGTAGTATGGAATACTTCCGGATGGAATTGTACGCCCCACGTAGGTTCGCCCTCGATGCGGTAAGCGGCAGCTTCCACGTCGCCGGTGCTGGCGATAATTCCGAATGAAGGCGGAAGTACGGTAATGGTATCGCCGTGCGACATCCATACCTGCGAGCCCGGCTCTATTCCTTTTAACAGCGGGTCGTCGTTCTTTACCGTAGCCAGGTTGGCTCTTCCGTATTCGCGCGAATCGGCCGATTCCACTTTCCCGTCCGACGTATAAGCGAGGAATTGAGCTCCGTAGCAAATTCCCAGTACCGGGAATTTACCCCGGATGCCTGACAAATCCGTTTTAAAAGCATTGGTATCGTTTACGGAATAAGGGCTTCCGGACAGAATCACTCCCTTAACCCCGGTAGTGTCGTTCGGGAACTTGTTATAAGGAAGGATTTCGCAATACATATTCAACTCTCTCACCCGGCGGCCGATGAGTTGGGTAGTCTGCGAACCGAAATCAAGAATAATAATTTTCTCGTGCATGCAATATAACGTTTAATTGTAGTGTCGCAAAGGTAATAATAAAATTAGAAAAGACAGCCGATTTGGAAAAATGCATACTATTTCGACTGTTTCCGGGAGTAATCTTTTTAAATCGAATTCCCTTGCTTTAGCGTTGTTACCGATTCGGGCTAAAACAAGGGAATGAGTATGCTTCGGTTTAGAGATTATAGATAAGCCTGTTCCATTTTTCAATTTTGTAACGGCCTCTTTTCCGGGTTCGTCACTTTCTTATCGGTTTTTACCAGCTTTTTTTTCAGGCTTCGATATACTGGTAATAATTATGGAAGAACCGTCGGAACCAACCGGTTTTCATCAGTACTTTCTCGAAAATCAGAATACCCGCGAGTGCGCATAAAATACCCAGCGAAACGTCGATAATATAATGGTGCGAAGTATAAACGGCCGTCCACCAGATACCCAGCATAATCGTAGCGAACAGGATAATTACCCAGGTGCGGCATTTCTTTATCAAGGCATACACCAGCGCCACGACCATATAGGCCGCATGCAACGACGGAACCGCTGCAAACACATTCGCATTCCGGCCGTAAATGGATTGGAATATCGAAAGCCCCGTCAATTCGTCGAACCGGGCCAAGCCGCCCGTATTGCCCGGCGTATTCAGCACCGCATCGAATCCGTAATTGATGGCATACCACGGGGGAGCCGCCGGATGGATGTAATAGCCGGCAAACCCGATGAGGTTCACGAACAGGAATACCATCGAATAGCGCAGGTACAGTCGCCGGTCTTTCACCAGGTACAGCCATATCCCGAAAGCGATCGGCACCGGTACCCAGCACAGGTAAAATAACCCGGCCAGGAAATCGGCCGCCTGCCAGTGATGTAAGGCGAAATATTCGCTCGGAATCAGTACGGCTCCGTTTTCACGGATGCCGAACCACGATTTTTCCAGGTTATACAACCCTTCCACATCGATTGGATTAACCTGGTAATTAGGGTATACCCGCATCCAGTCGTACGAAATACCGAACAAGATAAAAGGCAGAAGCGCCACCGCCAGTTTCCGGGTAGCGCGGCTGGCAAAAAACAGGATAAGGAAAAGGGCCGACATAAACACATGTTCCGGCCGCAATCCTACGCAAATAGCCGTAAGCGCGATGAAAACGGCTGTAACACCCAGCACCGTAACTGTTTCTTTCTTCGAAGGAAATGAGGTATTATTTATCATCCGGCCCGTCTTTATGGTTCAACAGCTTCCGGCAATGGTTCAAGCGGCCGAAAGCGGTAATATTCGAAAAAACAGCTACGAAAAGCAACGGAACCACGAAAATCAGAATCGGCTCGAACGGCTTGTTCCCGGCCATCAGCGGTGCGAATATTCCGCAACACAGCGCACCCAGCCCGGTAAGCACCACTCGTTCCGGGCGTTGCATCAGTCCCGATTTGCACTCCAGTCCCAACCCTTCGGCCCGGGCCCGTACATAACTTACCATCAACGAGCCGATAAGCGCGATAAAAGCGATAATCGAGCTTTTCACATAGCCTTGTACAATCAGGTAAAAGCAAATGCCGAAAAATACGGTCAGTTCGCTATACCGGTCGAGTACCGAATCGTAAAGCGCTCCGAAGGTAGAGCTCATGTGTCCGATGCGGGCAACCTGGCCGTCCATCATATCGAACAACCCGGCAAAAAGAATAACCCCTCCGGCCCAGCCGATGTACGAAAAGTCGCCCTGTTCGCCCTTCATTCCGCCGTACAGCAAGATGCATGCAGCGGCGATATTGAGCACCAGTCCCGTAGTAGTAATAAAATTGGGCGTAATCCCGATTTTTATCATGCCCCGTACCAATGGGTTGATGATTTTGTAAATCAACTGCTGTGCTCCGTCTCTAAGCTTTTTGAATTTCATCTCTTTCTTTATTGTGTTTTAAATTTGATCTTTCTTTTTGAACAAAAGCCGTATATTGTGATTCCGGTAAACGAATATCCGTTGCATATTGTAGTTCCATAAGAAACCCACCAACAGCGAAACCACCACTTTGGAAAAAAGGAAATAGTCGCCGAAATAATGGCTCAGCGTATCTCTTACCCACGGGATTTTGCCCAAGGCCTCCGTCATCAGATAGGTACCCCACGTGTTCAACAGGATACTGCCTATCCATACGAGAATGTATTTCAGTGTAATATAGAGCTTGTTACATTCGGTCGATTTGAATGTCCATTTGTAGTTGACGATACAATTGACGATTCCGCCGCACACCGACCCGATGAAGGTGGCGTATACATAATAAAGCGCCGTAAATTTAGCCAGCAGGATAGTAACCAGAAAATCGGTAACGCTGGCTATCTGGGAAGAAAACTGCGCGCGGATGAACATAAATATCCCGCCCCCGTCGGAAAATCGTTTGGCAGTTCTCTTTATCCAATCCAACATCTCGCTGCGGCTAATAAAATAAAACTGTAAACACCGGCCAGGATATCGTCCATCATCACCCCGACGCCTCCTTTAAAATTTTCCATTTTCCGGATACCCAACGGTTTGAAAATATCGAAGAGCCGGAATAAAATAAATGCAGCCGCTGCATACCGGATGTGGTGCGCAGGCGCCGCCAGCAAGGCGATCCATACCCCCACCATTTCATCGACTACGATACGTGAAGGGTCTTTTCCCCAAACCGGTTCCAAAGCATCGGCCGACCGGATTCCCAATCCGGTAAACAAAACGATTAAGAAACCGGTTACCGGCAACAACCAGGCGGGCGGAAGGAGATACGACAGCAGGAACCAGAACGCAGTAGCCAGCAAAGCTCCGGCAGTACCCGGACCCACCGGACAGAAACCCGAACCGAAGCCCGATGCGATAAAAATATGAAAAAGGGTAGTCCGCTTCATAAAAAGAAGGATATGAAAGGTAATCTGCTTGTTTCATAACAAAACTTTTCCCTTAGCGAAAAGGGAAAAGTTCGTATGAAGAGAAAAGAAGGCCGGCGTTGCCGGCAGCTTCTTTCCGGATAAATCCGTGCAGGATGTTAATCCAGGTAATCCAATGTTTCTTCGCCGATAATTTTGCGAAGCGTATTTTTCAGGATCGTATGCTGGATGAACAAATCGTGTTCGGGAATATGATCGAAATCGTGCATCGGGCTCTTGAAGTAGAACGACAACCAGCTCTGGATGCCCGAGAAACCGCAACGTTGCGCCAAATCGGTAAACAGTACCAGGTCGAGGCACAAAGGAGCGGCTAGGATCGAGTCGCGGCACAGGAAATCCACTTTCAGCTGCATCGGGTAACCCATCCAGCCGATGATGTCGATGTTGTCCCATCCCTCTTTGTTGTCCTTGCGCGGCGGATAGTAATTGATACGTACCTTATGGTAGATGTTTCCGTACAAGTCGGGATATAAATCGGGTTGCAGAATCGTGTCGATAACCGACAACTTGCTCACCTCTTTCGTTTTGAACGAATCCGGATCGTCGAGCACTTCGCCGTCGCGGTTTCCTAAGATGTTGGTCGAGAACCAGCCTTCGAGGCCCAGCATACGGGTTTTCAGCATCGGCGACAATACGGTTTTCATCATCGTCTGGCCGGTTTTGAAGTCTTTACCGCAAATAGGCACCTGTTGTTTTTCGGAGAATTCCCACATAGCCGGCATATCCACGCACAAGTTGGGGGCGCCCATGATAAAAGGAACGCCTTCGGCAACAGCAGCATACGCATAGCACATGCTCGGCGAAATCTTGTCGGTTTTGTTTTCCTTCATAGCCTGTTCCAAAGCAGCCAGGCTTTTGTGCTCGTCGCACAAAGGCAAGTAAATTTCCGTGCTGGCAGCCCAGATAACTACCATGCGGTCGCAGTTATGTTCGGCTTTGAACTTACGGATGTCTTCACGTACCTGTTCCGCCAGTTCCCAGCGGGTAGAAGCCTGTTTAACGTTGGTTCCGTGCAACCGTTTTACCCAGTTCTGGTCGAAAGCGGCCTTCATCGGCTTGATAGCCGTCAATTCGTCTTTTACGCCGTCGAGGTCTTTATCGCTCAGTACTTCGGCATGCTTAGCGGCTGCGTACACATCTTCTTCGAAAAGGTCCCATCCGCCGAATACGATGTCGTCGAGCTCAGCCAAAGGCACCACGTCCTTGATTTTCGGAAAGCGGTTTTCGTTCCGTTTTCCCAACCGGATTGTTGCCAATTGAGTAAGCGAGCCGATCGGTTTAGCCAATCCTTTTCTTACGGCAAGCGTACCTAC
>DBGBSM010000444.1:0-2100 GCA_048468815.1 Parabacteroides sp. | reverse complement strand
GTAGTATTCAGCCTGAAATTAAGCCTTTTAAATCCGTTTTTCGCAAAATAAGCACCGGAAGCAGAAAAACAAATGAAACCGCCAGGACTTTTCCGGCGAAAAAAAGCCCCGGCGGGATACTACATTCGCACCGTTCCGGATAAAAAAAAGATTGCATGCGGTATCCAAGCGGATAACACCGGCATGCAATCTACGTTTTCAAGCTACGAATATATATCCGCAACCTTAGGATATATATCCGCAGGTTAAGGATTTATATCCGCAGCCTAAGGATACAGTTTTTCGGGCGACGAACCGCTTTTTACCGGCAAAAGAAAATAATTTTTCCTGCCGTACCGGCGTACTTTCCCTCCGAGAGCCGTACCGGCCGCCGCTACCCGTACCGGAGCCTCCTCGCCTGCCGGCACATCCCGAACGGATAACAACAGCTAAAGCGAATGCCACCACTTCAATAAATCCCCGGCCGACAAAAAAACAATCAACAATAAAACGGAAGCCAGGAAAATATACAGCACCACAGCACTTTTCTTCGACTTGATTACATACTCCAGGAGCAATACGAATGTTCCCAGGCAAAAAGTAATACTGAACATAATGCGTATAAAGTCCTTCGGCTCCCCTTTCAGCGCCCCGACCGAGATGGTAGCGAGCGCCAGGAAAGCGGCAAAGATGCCCAACGTTTGCACCGTACTCCGGCGCGACTCATCGGCCATTACATTAGCGTCTTCCACTTTCTTTTTAAACTCGGCCAGGTTCTTTTCCGAGTTTTTTTCTTGCGAATTGAAATAAGCGGCATAAAATTTAGCCACCAGCGTTACCTTACGGTACTTGAATTTTTCATAATAATCGCGCAACGTCAGTTTACTTACCGGCCGGAGCCACGTAGAAGCGATAAAAACGGTTTCCAGCTCGGCCGGCAATTGCAACGCATCACCGGCTTGCTCCCGTTGACAAAGCGGAACACGCCGTATCGACTGGAACAGTTCCGGCTGCCCCGCTTCCTGCTCCGGCGCATCCGCATAGTCTGCCGGCTGCCGCTCGAACCGATAATAGCAATCCTGATACAGCGCGGCGAAGTTGGTGCAGTAGTTACCCGATTCGATCCGGGTAAGCAGATTTTTAAATATCACGATTTGAGTTTCTATCAGGTTTCGCAGTTTAAAGCCGAGGCTGTCGTATTTCCCTTCGCCGCAAAGCGATTCGAGCTCGTCCAACAGAAACCGCGTATGCTTCACGATAAAAGAACACGAGTAAATATCGGGCACGTCGTTCAGTAAATCGGCCAGCTCGCTTATATACTTTTTCCGTTCTTCGTCGTTGGCTTCCAATCCTTTCCGGAGATTTTCGTCGAGCCGGCTCAGCCGCTTGATGTAGTTACCGTACTTGATGAACTGATGCCGGGCATGGCTGACGATTTTCTTGTTGTACGAAACGATGTCCTTATGCCGGGAGCCGTCGAACTCTTCGATGCGCGCCTTGTAGGCGCTTTTTATCCCGGCAAAATACGCCTCTACCTTTTCAGGCTCGTTATGGGTAATCACCTTGAAAAAATATTCCTCATACGGAAGGAACGACGTTTCGCGGTTCCAGAAGCTTTTATTTACCAACAATTGCTGGTATACGTTCGATTCGCGTAACAAATCGTTGGTTTCGTCGGCGCAATAGGTACAGAGCAGCTTTTCCTTGTTGAGGCATTCTTTGATATTTTCTTTCGGCTCTACGTTCTTGCTGTTAAAGCTCACGATGTGCTCGCCGGATACGAAGGTGTAGTTTTTGAGGCGTCCCGACTGGTCGCTCACCAGGATTTTGTAGATAAGGAAATCGTTTTTGGCAGCGATTAAGTCCAACGTAAGCGAAAATTTTCGGAAAACATCCTTATCGAACGAGGACGATAATTCCGGATAATCTTCAAACACCTTCCGGATACGTAAAATAACCGACCGCAGGGTAAGCAACGAGTTCAGCTCCGTATTCCCGATGGTAAAATTATGATCGATATATGTCATTTCGAGCAAGAAGCGGAACAAATACGGAAAAATATAACTGAACACCAAATAAGAAGTATTCGAATTTTTATAAAGAGAAAGCATGGTAACTCCC
>DBGBSM010000443.1:0-9892 GCA_048468815.1 Parabacteroides sp. | reverse complement strand
GGCTCGGCACGGTCTTCGTAAAACAAAAACATAGGCATGACATACAAATTCGATTACTTAGTTATCGGTTCCGGTATCGCCGGAATGAGTTTTGCATTGAAAGTGGCGCATAAAGGGAAAGTGGCGCTGGTATGTAAAACGGGCCTGGAAGAAGCCAATACGTATTTCGCCCAGGGTGGCGTGGCATCGGTAACGAACCTGATTGTCGATAATTTCGACAAGCATATCGAAGATACGATGGTTGCCGGCGACTGGCTAAGCAATCGCGCCGCCGTCGAAAAGGTGGTAAAAGAAGCGCCGCAGCAAATCAAAGAGCTGATTAGCTGGGGGGTGGATTTCGATAAAGACGAAAAAGGGAATTTCGACCTGCACCGCGAAGGAGGGCACTCGGAATTCCGCATCCTGCACCACAAAGACAATACGGGCGCCGAAATACAAGACAGCCTGATTCAGGCCATCCAGGCGCATCCCCATATTTCCATTTTCGAAAATCATTTCGCTATCGAGATACTTACCCAACATCACCTCGGGCAAACGGTAACACGCCAGACTCCGGACATCGAATGTTACGGCGCCTATATCATGAACCTGAAAACGGGACAAATCGATACGTTTCTTTCCAAAGTAACCTTAATGGCTACCGGAGGTATCGGAGCGGTGTACCAAACTACCACCAATCCGCTGGTAGCCACGGGCGACGGTATCGCCATGGTGTACCGGGCGAAAGGTACGGTAAAGGATATGGAATTCGTGCAGTTCCATCCTACGGCGCTTTACCATCCGGGCGACCGGCCTTCGTTCCTGATTACCGAGGCGATGCGGGGTTACGGGGGCGTATTGCGTACGCTCGACGGCAAGGAATTTATGCACAAATACGATAAGCGGCTTTCGCTGGCGCCCCGCGACATCGTAGCGCGCGCCATCAAGAACGAGATGGATTTGCGGGGCGACGACCACGTATTTCTGGATGTTACCCACAAAAATGCGGAGGAAACCAAAAAGCACTTCCCGAATATTTACGAGAAGTGCCTCAGCCTGGGTATCAACATTACGAAAGAGTACATCCCGGTAGCGCCGGCGGCGCATTACCTGTGCGGCGGAATCCAGGTGGATTTGAACGCGCGCTCTTCTATCGACCGCTTGTATGCGGTAGGCGAATGCTCGTGTACCGGATTGCACGGCGGTAACCGGCTGGCCTCGAATTCGCTGATAGAAGCGGTGGTATATGCCGACGCGGCTGCGAAACATGCCTTGAGCGTAATCGATTCACTGGAATACCAGGAATCCATCCCCGAATGGAACGACGAGGGTACGCGTTCGCTGGAAGAAATGGTGTTGATTACCCAAAGCGTAAAGGAAGTGGGCGAAATCATGAGTACGTACGTGGGTATCGTACGGTCGGATTTGCGCCTGAAACGGGCGTGGGACCGGCTGGATATTCTGTACGAGGAAACGGAAAGCTTGTTCAAGCGTTCAGTGGCTTCAAAGGAAATCTGCGAGTTGCGCAACATGATTAACGTAGGGTACCTGATTATGCGCCAGGCAATGGAGCGGAAAGAAAGCCGCGGATTGCACTTTACGCTGGATTATCCGCCTGCCAAAACCGAATAACCCGGGAGCAACAATAATCGGGGAGTACTTTTCCGGCATACTTTCTTCCTTGTAATACGAGCCTGTCCGGAAATAGCCATTCCCTACCAAAAAAAGGAAAGCGCCTTACTCATCAGAAGCAAGGCGCTTTTGTTGTTTTGCTCATCCCTGAAGGATACCCATCCTTCCCCGTTAAAAACAGCCAAACAGTTCCCTCTGCCGGCGGCTGCGATGTCGGCTTGCCGGCGTTGCCGGCCATATAGCCGCTGACGCCATTTACCATCGCCGGCGGCGACGAATGAATCCGTAAACAGACGGATAAACTTCCTCCGGCAACATGCCGCATATCGCCTGTATATCCACAAAAAAAGGCGCCTCTTAGAGAGGCGCCTTTTTTACAGTATACTCGGTAGTTTCTTATTTTACCAATGCAGCGAAATCGGAATTCGAAGCATATTTAGCGAATTCGAGGTCGATAGCAGCTTCGTGAGCCAGCTTGCTGTCTTTCGCGATAGCGGCTTTCAGGTTGCTGATTACATCGGCCGAATTGTTGGTACGGGCAGCTACTACAGCCTTCAAGTAATCGGTGGTAGCATCCGGTTTGGCAATCGCATTCAACGTTTGTTGAGCGCGGCTGTAATCTTTCGTCATGATCTGGGCCAATGCAGCGTTGTTACTCTTGATCGAACCGAACGAGTTAACAGCCTTGGCATATTCGCCTTTTTCGAGGTACAGAACACCTAAAGCTTCGCCCAATTCGTTTACGCCGGCAGCGCTACCGAACAATTGTTCCGCTTTTGCCTGGTCGCCTTTGGTCAACGCGATCAAACCTAAGTTCATGTTCGATTCTTTGTTCGGGGCAACCTGGTTCGCTTTGTTGAACATGTTTTCGGCAGCATTCAAATCGCCGTTGATGAACCGCATCATACCTACGTTGTTATAAGCGCGGTAGTCGTTCGGATACAGTTCGATGGTTTTCTTGTAGATAGCTTCTTTCTTCGCATTGTCGTTCGTCAACGTAGCGGCATACAGCATTTCTTCAACCGTCAGTTCTTTCGGGTTGCTTTGAGCCAAAGCAGCGATTTCATCGTCGGATTTGCCGATGATTTCGATGTTGGCGGTTAAGCGCGAACGTCTCAGTTGCGGCAGGATTTCGTCGGCCAGTACCGTGAATACGGAAGAGATATTCTTGATTTCGGCTTCTCTCTGTTCGGGATCGTTGTACATCGACAGCACACGCAATACGAGGTCTTTGTCCTGGATGTTCGATTTCGAAACCAATTCCTGGAAACCTTCCCAGTCCTGAGCGGTATAACGAGCGTCGACCGGAACGTCGATTTTCGCTTTCTTCAATTCTTTAGCGAGGTATTTGTTCGTGTTCTGTTCACGTCTTTCAGCCAGGCCGGTGTTCAGTTTCACACCACCGTCGGGAGAAGCGTAAGCCGAGATTTCGATGGCTACGTTCTGGTTCGGAGCTTCGTCGGCGCTCTTCACGAGGTTTTTCCAATCGGCGATTTCGTCTTTTTTCAATTCTTTCGCGCGCAATTCAGCTTGTTGAATGAGGAACATGATATTCGCATCGTGGGCTTCTTTGATAATGCGTTGGAACTTGTCGGCCGCCAGAGCGGGATTAGCCGTACCGGCATCGGCCAGTTCGGAAGTAGCTACTACGCCTTCGCCGATTTTTACGTCCGGCAATTTAACCGTTTTGTTCTTTACTTTGGCATCGAAACGCAGGTACAGTTCGGATTTTTTCATTTCCGGTTTGTACGGGAACGACGATTTCATCGTTACGTTACCGCCTTCTTTGTAGGAAATCACCTGGTTGTTACCGGTAACTTTTTCGCCTTGGTAAGTATAAGCGGTGCCATAAGATTCGCCGCCTTCGTATTTCAACACCGGAGTTACGGTTACAACCGCCTTTTTGTTAAACCATTTTGCCGGAATTGTAGCGTTGATCGTAACAGGAACCTGCCCGCCTACAGCCTCGAGCGGTTGCGGCTCGGCTTTGATGTACTCTTCTGCTAACGGTTTCAACTTGTTAGAACAAGAAGAAAAAGCAAAAATCGCTGCCAATGCTAAGAATGGCAAGAATAACTTTTTGTTCATAATCGATGTAAGTTTAAAATGTTACTATGTTGATATATTTATACTCGTTCCAAGATACGCCTATCAACGTGCAAAACTAAAGCATTTTTTTATTTCGGCTGTCTGTTTCGGAAGAAAAAGAAAGTAATAAATGCTTAATTAATACTTATTAATGAATGTTGAGCGTATTTTGAATAAAAAAACGACCGCGTACGGTACCACGGAGCGGAGGGAGGAAATGCACCGGTTTCCGGCTACTTCTACAGGAGCAAAAAACGGCCTTTATATAGCATTCCGGACGTTGTATAATTTAGCGTTTAAGTTACGGATTTTGAGAATTCGTTTAACGAAAAGCAACGCGGAAAGTGAACGGCGCACAGTAAAAGCGAAACCCGTTAAAAAACCTCTTTTACCTTGTAAACCAATTCCATCCATACCACATACCGTAAAAATTTGCCCAGTAACATGGAGATGGATACGATCCATACGTTTCCGCGCAGAAAACCGAGCGCCACGGCAATGAAGTCGCCGATGCCCGGCAGGAAAACAAAGAAAGCCATCACCGAGCCTTTCCCTTCTATCCAGTGCTGCACCTTCTGCAATTTGGCGACATTCAGCTTCAGGTATTTTTCTATCCATTCCACTTTTCCCAGGCGCCCCAAATAATAACAGCTCATGCCGCCCAGGAAATTTCCCAGCGTAGCCGCAATCATGCATTGCCAGTAGTCGGCACCCGCCAGCAATACGCCGGTAAGCACCACTTCCGAACTGAACGGCAAAACGGTAGCAGCCAGAAAAGAGGCGACAAACACGCCGATATATCCCCATGCTATAAGTTGTTCCATACGCGGAGAAACAAAACGGTAATAAATACGCCTATCGTAAAATAAAACAGCCCGCCTACCCATTTGTTCCACCTCACCGTAAAGAAATGAGCCACCAGAATGGAGGCGGAGATACAGGCCGTAATCATGAATTCTTCGGAGGCATACTCGTACAGGAAGTACAGCAACGACGCCCAGATAGTGAAAACCACTAAAAAAGAAAGGTTTTCGCGGGTGCGCAGGCTGTCGGCATACTCCTGCGTAAAAATATTGATGGCCGCCAGCAGCGTGAGGAACGCCGAATAAAACACCGTAATCCACGGCCAGATACCACCGGTGAGTCCTACCAGTTTAAACTGGACCAACAGGGGGAAAGTGGCGGTAAAAAACGAAAAGTCTTTTTGCCATACGCACCATCCCAGCAAACACCAGTACACAGCCGCCAGGCCGAATACGGAAGCGAGGAAACTCCGAAGTCCGAGCGAGCGCAACTGATACATGCCGAACCAAAACAGGGGAACGAACCACAGGATATGAATCCAGAACAGGCTGCCTACCCCCATCAAAAAGCCCCAGTTGAAAGCAAACGAGCGCAGCTCGGGGGCGTGATACGAACGAAACAGCCCGTACAGCCCCAATACGAGGCAAAACGCCCCTACGGAGGTACTTTTCAACGGAAAGAAATCGGGATTGGTACTGATGAACAAGGAAAAAAACAAAAAAGGAAAAATCGTTTTTTCGCGAATCAGCCCGAGCACGTAATCCATGCGGTGAATGAGGAAAGCGGCTCCGAACATCAACAGCAGACCGAAGAAATAAGCGGTTTCCTTATCCACAATCCAGGTGCAACACGTTTTCCATACGGGCGTATCGTACGCATCCGGCAGGAGGGGGAAGCCTACGTTTCCGAAATACCCGATTCCCCAGCAAAGAATGCTGAGCAATACGGACACGCCGTAAAGGCGCTTGCTTGCCGGAAACCGTTTCCCGTATTCCCCCTTCTTACCCATACCTACAAATCGAATCCGATATCCGTACGGAAGTATTTTTTGTCGAACGAAATCACCCGGGCATTGGCAAACGACGAGGCGAGCGCCTCCTCTTTATCCTTCCCGTACGAGCTTACGGCCACTACCCGGCCGCCGTTGGTGAGGATTCCACCTTCGCCAGTTTTCGTACCGGCGTGAAACACGATGCTGCCGTTCACTTCATCCAGGCCGGAAATGACTTTTCCTTTCTCGTAGCTTTCCGGATAGCCGCCCGAAACGAGCATCACCGTTACAGCCGTCCGTTCGTCGGTAACCAACTCTTTCGTATCCAGCGTACCGGAGGCTACCCCTTCGAACAGCTCCACCAGGTCGCTTTTCACCCGCAGCATCACCGCTTCCGTTTCCGGGTCGCCCATCCGGCAATTATACTCGATTACCATCGGCTCGCCGTCTACCCGGATAAGACCGAGGAAAATAAAACCTTTGTATACGATATTTTCTTGCTGCAACCCCCGGACCGTAGGCCGGATAATGCGCTCTTCCACTTTTTTCATAAACGTTTCGTCGGCAAACGGAACCGGCGACACGGCTCCCATGCCTCCCGTGTTCAGGCCCGTATCGCCTTCGCCGATGCGTTTGTAATCCTTGGCTACCGGAAGCACTTTATACGAAACCCCGTCGGTAAGCACGAAAACGGAACACTCGATACCGCTCAGGAACTCTTCGATTACCACCGTTTTGCTGGCATCACCGAACATGCCGTTCAGCATTTCGCCTAATTCTTTTTTCGCCGTTTCCAGGTCGGGGATAATCAGCACGCCTTTTCCGGCGGCCAGCCCGTCGGCTTTCAGCACGTAGGGGGCTTTCAACTCTTCGAGAAATGCATATCCTTCGGCGATATTTTCCGCCGAAATACTCTTATAACGCGCCGTAGGGATGCCGTGCCGCTGCATAAACGCTTTCGCGAACTCTTTGCTTCCCTCTAACTGCGCACCCGCTTTCGACGGGCCGATTACCGTCACTCCGCGCAGCGCTTCGTCCGCTTGGAAAAAGTCGTACACCCCTTTTACCAACGGGTCTTCGGGACCTACCACGACCATTTCCACCCGATTTTTCAATACGAAATCTTTCAGAGCCGGGAAATCCGTGGCCGAAAGGGCCGCATTCGTTCCCACCGTTGCCGTACCGGCGTTTCCGGGTGCGATAAAAAGGGTGTCTGTTTTCGGGCTTTGCGCCATTTTCCAGGCCAGCGCATGTTCGCGGCCGCCGGAACCGAGTAATAAGATATTCATTGTTTTCCTGTTGTTTTTATTTCAAAGAATCGTGTTCGTACTATTTCAGGTAATCGTCGAAATACCGGGTAATCTTTTCATGCAAGTGCGGACGGTCTTTCCCGATTACGTTATGCTCGTGGCGGGGATAAACGAAATAATCGGGATACGTACGCGCCTCGATGCACGCCTGGAGGAAAGAAAGAGTATGCTGCCATACCACCACCGGGTCGATGTCGCCGTGAATCAGCAACAAATGGCCCTGCAGGTTGGCCGCCTTGTTTTTCAGGTCGGCGTTTTTGTATCCTTCCGGATTTTCCTGCGGCGTATCCATGTATCGCTCGCCGTACATCACCTCGTAATAATTCCAGTCGATTACCGGACCGCCGGCTACGCCTACTTTAAATATCTCCGGATAAGTAAGCATCAGGTTAGTAGTCATAAAACCGCCATAGCTCCAGCCGTGTACCCCGATGCGCTCCGCATCTACAAACGGCAGGCTTTTCAGGAACTCGACGCCCTTTACCTGGTCGGCCATTTCGTTTACGCCCAAGTTCCGGTGAATCACGTTTTCGAACTCGGCTCCCCGGTTGGCCGAGCCGCGACTGTCGACAGTGAAAATCACATAACCCCGTTGCGCCATATAAATATCCCAGCCGCGCGCATCCGCCAGCCACGAATCGGTAACCAACTGGGCGTGCGGACCGCCGTACACATACACGACGGCCGGATATTTTCGCGTCGAATCCAGCGCGGCAGGCGTAATCAGCCGGTAATACAAATCGGTTACCCCGTCGGCTGCCTTGATAGTACCTACCTGTATATCCGGCATTTCGTACTTCTTATACGGGTCGGAAGCGGTAAGCAGGTTCACGGCGTTCCCTTTCCGGGTATCCGCCACATCGATTTTGCGCGGATTATGCCGGCTCGAATACACGTCGGTAAAATACGATTTACCCGCCGAAAGCCGCACCTGGTGCATTCCTCTTTCCCCCGTCAGCCGTACCCGCTTTCCGGTTTTCAGGTCGAGCCGGTATAAATGACGTTCGAGCGGACTTACTTCGGTAGACATATAGTACAAGGATTTTCCGTCGGCACCGAACCCGTGCACTTCGGTAACCGACCACGGCCCCGAGGTAAGTTGCTGCAATTCGTTTCCTGCCGTATCGTACAAATACAAATGGTCGTAGCCGTCGCGCAGGCTTTGCCAGATAAAACGCTCCGGATTGCCCGGTACGAAAAGCACCGGATGCTGCGGCTCTACATAGTTGGGATGCGTTTCGGTAAACAGTGTTTTTTCCAGTTCGCCCGTCGCGGCATCGTACCGGTTGAGGCGGCATTCGTTTTGCTCCCGGTTGACTTCGGCCACATAAATATGCTTTCCGTCGGGACTCCAGGCGATATTCGTAAGGTATTTGTCTTTCGGCGCGCCGGTTCGCAGGAATACCGTTTTCCCGGAAGCCACCTCGTACACGCCCACCGTTACCTCGTGGCTCTTCATTCCCGCCATCGGATATTTGATAGGTTCGGCCTTCGCGCACCGGGCATTTACGTTTACCAGCGGATAATCGGTTACCATACGCTGGTCCATGCGGTAAAAGGCCAGCTTATCGCCTGCCGGCGACCAGAACGTACCTTTATTTATACCGAACTCGTTCCGGTGTACCGACTGTCCGTTAACTATATCCTTATCCGTATCGGCGGTAATCCGCGTTACGGTGCCGTCCGGCGAAATTACACCGAGGTTATTCCCCTCGGTAAAAGCCAAGAAGCCGCTCCCTTTCGCATAATCGTATCCACTCCCGCCCTTGACGAGTGCATATTTTCCAATCACCTTACGGGCATCCGCATCGAACAATACCCGGTTCTGTTTCACGTCGAAAGCCAGTACCGCCCGGTTTGCATCGGGCACCGAAAATACCGGCATCGCCTTTAATTCGGGCAATCCGTTTTCGTGCAGCACTCGGTTCAAGCCGGCGCGGTCGACCAGCAACGCTTCTTTTTTCTTCTTTCCGGGCATCCCGGCTATCAGGCTGTCGCCCTTTACATATATATACCGGTCGCCGTACCATTGCAACTGTTTCAAAGTGCGCGGCACGAAACGGGCATACGTTCGTCCGCCCGGTATCAGGTCGTCCAGCGTAAGCCGGCCGGTTTGGGCATGTAGCGTCATGGTTAGCAACGTTAGTACCATCCCCGTCAGGAGACAGGCGTATTTATTCTTCATTTCCGTCCTCCTTTTTTGCAGGCTGGATTTCATCGGCATGCGCCGCATCGAACCGGCGCTGGGGCGTGTCGGGCTTGGTGGATTTGGGCGGCCGCCGGTCGGTATCGTACGATTTGCTTACTCCGCGCTTATCGAAACGCTCTTCACGTGCGCCTTGTTCGTACAGGCTTCGTTTATACTCGGCCTGCTTCCCTTCGAAAATCTCGTACTGCCGGTATTCGCATTCGAGCGAACCGTTCATCACTTTGTATTTGGCGGAGGGGCGCAAGCCGATTTTGTCGAAACACTCTTCCTGGTAACTTACAATCCAGGCGTTATATCCGGTAAACACATGCTTGAGCCGCTCGCCTATCATTTCGTACAAGCCCAGCAAATCGCGCGTGGAAATCCGTTCGCCGTACGGCGGATTGGTAACCAGTATCCCCGGCCGGGGTGCTTCCTGGTATTGCTGGAAAGGCATCGTTTTCAAGTCGATATACCGCCCCAGGCCGGCGCCGCGTATGTTCTCGCGGGCGATTTCAATGGCTTTCGGCGAAATATCCGAGCCGTATACTTTGAATTTGAACTCCCGTTCCTGGCTGTCGTCGTTATAAATCCGGTCGAACAATTCCTGATCGAAATCGTTCCATTTTTCGAAGGCGAACTCTTTCCGGTAAACACCCGGCGCGATGTTGAGCGCAATCATCGCCGCCTCGATAAGCAACGTACCCGAACCGCACATCGGGTCGATGAAATTCGACTCGCCCTGCCAGCCGGTTTTCATAATCATCCCGGCCGCCAGCACTTCGTTCAGGGGGGCCTCGGTCTGGCTTACCCGATATCCGCGCTTATGCAGCGATTCGCCGGAGCTGTCGATGGAAAGCGTGCAATCGTTGTGCGAAATATGGATATTGATGTACAGGT
>DBGBSM010000442.1:0-9322 GCA_048468815.1 Parabacteroides sp. | reverse complement strand
ATCTGGCACAACGAGAGATGCCGGTAAATTATAAACTGTTTTAAACAAAAGAATAAGATGAAAAAGTTAATTCCATTTTTGTTCGCGGTGTTATTGTTTGCATCTTGTCAGAAAGACCCTGATTTGGATAAATTAGACAATGACTTTGTAGTGTTTACCAATTACGACACAAAAACGAATTTCGGCGCATTCGGAACTTATTATCTTCCGGACAGCATCCTGTTGATTTCCAGCAACGCGGAAGCCAAATACTGGACCGATGCCAACGCCCAGCAAATTATCGCCACCTTTGCCGCCCAGATGAATGCCAGAGGATATGTAGCCGCACCCAAAGAAGATGCCGACCTGGGTATCCAGCTTTCGTACGTAGAAAGCACCAACTACTTTTATAACTACGGAAGCTCTCCTTACTGGTGGTGGGGTTATCCGGGTTACTGGACTCCGGGTTACTGGGGAACAGGCTGGGGCGACTGGTACTATCCGTATCCCATCGTTTACAGCTATAGCGTAGGTTCGATGCTGGCCGAAATGGTCGACATCCACGGCGACCCGGCAGCAGGCAGCAAAACCAAATTGCCTGTAGTATGGACTGCCTACATGAGCGGATTGCTTTCCGGCTCTTCGCAATTCAACCTGCAACTGGCGATTCGTTCGGTCGAACAAGCTTTTGCACAATCACCATACATCAAAACTTCAGCAATTTAAAATCAGAGCAGGATGAAACGGGCATGCACATGCCGGTTTCAGACATCTTTAGTGTCAAAAAAAATTAAACTATGTTGATATGAAAACATTCAGAAATATATCCGTCCAAATAGCTGCTGTTCTGCTGATGTTCCTCGCCATACCCAAACAAGGCGACGCTCAGATAGTGAACAACATGTATTTTAATGCCGACTGGCAAATCAACGTTCCGCTGGGTAACGATTTCGCAAACAAAGCCAGCGGTTGGGGTGCGAACTTCGAAGCAGGGTACTACCTTACTCCGAACGTAACGTTAGGCGCTTTTATCAGCTATATGACCAATCATAAATACGTAGGCCGCGAAACGTTGTCGATTTCCAACTCGTCGGTTATCACCGGCGACCAGCAACATTCCATCTTCCAGTTGCCGTTCGGTGCCTCGATGCGGTACAGCTTCGCCCCGTATTACAGCATGTTCGAGCCGTATGCCTCCATCAAGTTGGGAGCCAACTACAGCGAGATGTCGACTTACATGAACATCTTCAAGATTCACGACGACACGTGGGGATTCTATCTTTCGCCGGAATTAGGGTTGAACATCTTCCCCAATCCCGAGAAAAGATTCGGTTTCCACATAGCCGCATACTACAGCTATGCAACCAACAAGGCGTCGGTATTGACTTATACGAAAGATAACCTGAATAACTTCGGTGTACGAATCGGTGTTATCTTCTAAGGTACGACATTCCTTTTACGACTGAAACTAATATAAACCGAAAACGGGTGGCTGCGACAGTTACCCGTTTTTACTGTTTTTATACCTCGTCGGGCCACGGAGCCGGCTGCCCGGTGGTGCGTAAAACAGGGCGTTGCGCCTGTACCGACCGGAGGTAATCGCCCAGCCTGCGCGACAGCTCCCTGACCAGCTCCGGCCTTTCGCCGGAACGGTCGTGCTTTTCGCCGATGTCGGCCGGGATGTTGAACAACTCGCGCCGGCCGGTAGCATAGTAATACACCAGCTTCCAATCGCCTGAACGGATGGAACTGGTGGCCCCGATACCGGGCCCCGACGGCCCCCAACTGTTGGGATAATGCCAATAGATGTCGCGTTCCGGCATGTCGCCCCGCCCCGTAAGCAGCGGTGCGAAGCTGATGCCGTCGCGTTGCTGCACGGTGGTATAATCCGCTACCCCGGCTATTTCCAGAATCGTAGGAAAAAAATCTTCTATCATCAGGTACCGGTCGCATTTCGTTTCGGGCGTTACCACACCGGGCCACCGTACAATCATCGGTTCGCGTACGCCGCCCTCGTAGGCGGAGCCTTTCCCGCTGTTGAGCGGGAAGTTCTGTACATGCAGGCGCCCGGCACGGGTATGGGCGGCCAATCCGCCGTTGTCGGACATAAAAATAAGCACGGTATTTTCCGTCAGCTTGTTTTCGTCGAGGTAATCCATTATATCCCCCAGGCTCTTATCCATCCCTTCGATGAGCGTAGCGTACGCCGCTTCCACCGGCGGCAGCCCTTTATCGAGGTACTTCCGGTAAAAACGCATATCGGGTTGTATAGGCGTATGGATGGCGTAATGGGCCATATAGAGGAAAAACGGCTTATCGAGTTTCTGCGCCTCGTTCAATGCTTTCAGCGCTTCGACGGTAAGGGCTTCGCTCAAAAAAGTATCCGTACCGTGATAGCGTTCCAGCCCGGGAACGGCGGCCAACGGACTGTTCCCGTCGGACCGGTTGCCGTAATTCTCTTTTCCGTAATAGCTGGCGGGCGAACCGGCGGCATGTCCGGCGATATTCACTTCGAACCCCATTTTCAGCGGGTCGGCTCCCGGCGTATCCTCGGCGCCGAAATGCGCTTTCCCGCAGTGGATGGTATGATAATCGTGGTCTTTGAGCACTTGCGCGAGCGATGTTACCTGCGTAGTACGTTCTACGCCGGGCTGCTGGCAAATGCCGTTTACGTTCCATTCGGGGTAAACCAGCACCGAATCCGGCTCCTCGTGCGTGGTGTTTTTGCAGAGCGTCCAGCTGGTTACACGGTGCCGGGCGGCATTCATGCCCGTAAACAGGCTTACGCGCGTAGGCGAGCTGATGCTACAGGCATAGGCTTGCGTAAACATCTTGCCTTGCGCGGCCAGCCGTTCCATATTAGGCGTATGGTAGGTATCGTTGTACGGGGTGCGTTGCGTCCAGAAAGGCAGCGAGGTATCCTGCCAGCCCATGTCGTCGACCAGGAACAGGACGATATTGGGGCGACCGGGCGCCGCAGCCGCCTGTGCATGTGCCGTACCGGGAATAAACGGCACGACGGCGAGAGGTAAAATAAATTTCGTATTCATTGCATATCGGTTTACTTGTTTTAAGAAGGAAGCGGCTCCGCGAAGTAAGCGCAGAAACTACGTATATCGGGCAGGGCGACGCACTCGCTTACCGTTACCCGGAGAACGGTGGCCTCTACCGTTTCGAAACGCTCGATGCGCTTATGCCCTACCGACCGGCCGCTGGCCACCTCGCGCCACTTACCGTTTACGCGGGCTTCTACGCGGTAGCGGCGAATCCGTTCGCCGTTCCGGATATTTTCCTGAAGGATGTAATAGTTTACCGGTCGCTTTTTTCCGAATTTCAGCGTCAAGGTTTTCGTTTGCCCCGATGCGGACGCCAACGGCGAAGCGAACCGGCGCCGGATTTCGTCGCCCATCTCCTGTAAGCGTTGCACGTCGCCTGCGGGCAACAAGCCGTCGGGGTCGGGCGTCAGCCCCAGGATAAGCGTGGCGTTGCGCCCCACCGATTTCTCGTATTTATCCATCAACGAATCCAGCGGATACACGGCCCGGTCGTCGTCGCCCGGCTCCCAGAACCATTCGTGCCGCCCGTTAAAGCCGCGCAACGGCGTATCGGCCATCGCCGGCACCCAGAACTTGCCGTCTTTATCGCCGTGCTTTAACAATTCGATGTGGTTTACATTCGCATCCGTCTTTTTATGGTGCGAAGCGGGTTGCGGGAACGACGACCAGCAAGGATAGCCTACCGTACCGCTTTCCGAGCCGCCCCAGCGGAAATCGGCGCGGTCGGTGTTATGGTAAAACAGGCATTCGGGCTGGTATTTATTCACAATCGGCTCCACGTCGGGGCCGTCGCCCCGCGGGTCGTCGGCGCCCCCGTCGAACCAAATCATATACAAATCGCCGTACCGGGTGCACAGCTCCGTTACCATCTTTTCGCAGAGGCGTTTATACCAGGCTTGCCGGTTCCGGGCGAACTCGCCGTCGCCTTCGGCCCTGAAATTGTGGATGCCCAGCAACGAATTCCAACGGATACCGATGTAAATGCCGGGACGGACGCCGTATTTCCGGCACGAGTTTACAAAGTCGCGCACGAGGTCGCCTTTTCCGTCGCGCCACTTCACCGCCTTCAGGCAATAGGGGTTTACATCGCTTTGCCACAGGCCGAACCCGGTTTCGTGCGTAGCTGTGATTACGGCGAACTTCGCACCGGCCGCTTGAGCAGCCCGTATCCATTGGTCGGTATCCAAGTGCGCGGGATTGAAGATGTTGTAATCCTCGACGGGGCTAATCCGGTTGTTTCCCTGCCCGTACACCTGCCCGTCGAACACATGCAAATCGTAATGGAACACTACGCCTAATTCAGCCTCGTGCCATTTCCATTGTGCGGGTTTAGGAACGGGATAAACGGCTTGCTGCGCTGCGCCGGAGAAACAGACGGCCAGCAACAAGCACAAAACACAGCTTTTATTCATCATGCATATCGGTATTAGTCAAGCAGTAAGCACAGCATACGGCCGGAACGCTTCGTACCGTACCGGAAAAACGGCGCGTGGGGCGCCTGTCGATTCCGGAGGGAAAGATACGTTTTTTCTGGTAAAACGCCTTATTTCCACAGCTATTTTTGAAAACGGAAGGGTTGTTTTTCCGGTTTCGCCTGCCGCCCGCAACAATAGGGCCGCCGGGTTTTTCCGGAAGAAACAGGATTGCAGCGGCCGTTTGGCACGGTTATTCCGGCTGGCTGACAGCCTGCTTCGCACAAAATGATTGGGAAAATAATTTTTGACAGCCGTCGTGAGAACTTTTCACAATTGTCGCAAGAACTTTTCACAGTTATCAAAAGAACTTTTCACAGTTGTGGTGAGAACTTTTCACAATTGTCAAAATATAATCCGGTAAGCAATTTTTGACCTCTACTGAAAACAGGTTGCGGATTAAACACTTATTACTAAGTTCAGTTTACGCTGCATAATTTAAAACACCGTTTCAGTTTACACTTCATCCGTTTATTTCTATCCGGGCTTTACACTCGGTTCTGTCAGTGCTCGCTTTACGGGCCGGCGAAACGTTTTTACCGGTAAAGCCGGGCGCCATTTTATCGGGCTCCACGCCTCCTACTCCGGAATTATCCCCTATATTTGCCGGCAAAAACACCCCCTTACATGAATCAATACATCATTTTGTTTATCATAGCCGCTTATTTCGGAGTTTTGCTGCTGATAGCCCGCCTTACCACCCGCAAAAACAACGGGAACGAGGCGTTTTTTCTGGGAAACCGCAAATCGCCCTGGCCTATCGTAGCGTTCGGCATGATAGGCACTTCCATCTCGGGCGTTACGTTCGTTTCCGTTCCCGGCATGGTACGCAGCATCGACATGACCTATATGCAAACCGTATTCGGCTTCTTCGTAGGATATTTAGTAATTGCCAACGTATTGCTGCCGCTGTATTACAAATTGAACCTCACCTCTATTTATACCTACCTCGACGAACGAATCGGGCGCCGCTCGTACAAAACGGGCGCCTCTTTCTTCCTTCTTTCCAAAATCGTGGGAGCCGCCGCCCGGCTGTATCTGGTAGCCCTGATACTGCAAACGTTCGTATTCGACCGGTGGGGCGTACCGTTCGTGCTCACCGTAACCGGAACAATCGCCCTGATCTGGCTTTATACGTTCCGGGGCGGCGTAAAAACCATTATCTGGACCGACGCGCTGCAAACCCTGTGCCTGCTGGCCATGCTGGTGGTTATCGTGTGGGAAATCAAAAGCAAGCTCGGGTTGGATACGGCCGGCATGGTACACACCATCGTACGTAACGAGCATTTCCGGATTTTCGAGTTTTCCGACTGGTTCAGCACCCAGAACTTTTTCAAGCAGTTTTTCAGCGGCATCTTCATTACCATCGTGATGACCGGACTCGACCAGGACATGATGCAGAAAAACCTTTCGTGCCGCAACCTGAAAGATGCACAGAAAAACATGTATCTGTACGGGTTCGCCTTTACACCGGTCAACTTCCTGTTTCTCTGCCTCGGCATCCTCTTGCTGGTACTGGCGGCACGCGATGGCATCGCCCTGCCGGCGCTGAACGACGACATCCTGCCGATGTTCGCCACCTCGGGCATGCTGGGAAGCGGATTGCTGGTATTTTTTACCATCGGCATCATCGCCGCGGCCTTCTCGAGTGCCGACTCGGCGCTCACCGCCCTTACCACCTCTTTCTGCATCGACCTGTTGGGCATCGACGCGCAAAAAGAAAAAGAGGCAAAAAAAACGCGGCTCCGGGTACATTTCTTCATTTCCCTGCTGTTTGCCGTTATTATCCTTATCATCAAGGCGGTAAATACCCGCAGCATTATAGACGCCATTTATATACTGGCCGGCTACACTTACGGCCCCCTGTTGGGTTTGTATGTATTCGGACTTTTTACTACCTTACGCCCGCGGGATAAATACGTACCTTATATATGTGTAGCCTCGCCGCTCCTTTGTTTGCTGCTCGACGGAACGGTATACATGGCCACCGGCTACAAATTCGGCTACGAAATGCTGATGGTAAACGGGGCGATTACGTTTTGCGGGTTATGGATGGTATCGGCCAAGCGAATAAATAAATAAAACAATAATCGAGCGAAGCACATATTATTAAAATATTTCATTTATATTTGCAGCGTAATTAAAAACATTCGATTTAATCTTATTTCTCCCGACGATTACCGGAAAAAACGTATAACTTATCATATCATGGAAAAAATCAAAGGATTAATCAACGCCCCTTTTACTCCCTTCTACGAAAACGGGGAAGTAAATTACGAACCGATAGCCGATTACGCACGGCTTCTGATCGATAACGGGCTGAAAGGCGTATTTATCAACGGTTCGTCGGGCGAAGGCTATATGCTTACCGAAGACGAGCGTATCAAACTGGCGGAGAAATGGGTGGAAGTGGCGCCCGAAGGTTTTAAAGTAATCGTGCACGTAGGCAGCACGTGCGTAAAGATGAGCAACCGGCTGGCGGCGCATGCTGCGGAAATCGGGGCATGGGGTATCGGCGCGATGGCTTCGCCGTTTCCGAAAGCGGGCCGCGTGGAAGAGCTGGTAAAGTATTGCGAAGAAATCGCCTGCGGCGCTCCCGGATTGCCTTTTTATTTCTACCACATCCCGGCGTTGAGCGGCGTATTCCTCCCGATGCTGCCGTTCCTCGAAGCGGCCGACGGACGGATTCCGAACCTGGCAGGTATCAAATACACCTTCGAGAGCTTATACGAGTACAATCAGTGCCGGCTCTATAAAAACGGCAAATACGACATGCTGCACGGACAAGACGAAACGATTCTTCCCTGCCTGGCCATGGGCGGTGCGCAAGGCGGCATCGGCGGAACCACCAACTACAACGGACGGGTACTGGTCGGCATTCTCGAAGCATGGGAAAACGGCGACCTCGAAAAAGCCCGCGAATTGCAGAATTTCGCCCAAGCGGTAATCAACGTCATCTGCAACTACCGGGGCAATATCGTAGGCGGCAAACGGATTATGAAACTCATCGGCCTCGACCTGGGCAAGAACCGCACTCCGTTCCGGAATATGACCGATACGGAAGAAAAAGCCATGAAGGAAGAATTGGAAGCGATCCGTTTCTTCGAAAGATGTAATAAATTCGCCTGAACCTGCCGGGCAAAGGCGGCCAAAAAACAACACGGAGGCACAGAGGCACGGAGCTTTTATTCCGGCCGAACGAATAATATCCGCCCGCTCTCTGTGCAAGATGTGTTTTTGTCACGCACTATCCGAGGTAGTTTTTCCCCGGCGTCGGGCCAAGTAACGCGCAGGCAGGAAAAAACAACCTGCTTCAGCCGTGACGACACAAGCTCCGTTCCGGTAAAAATTTGCCGGCATCTTTACACCGCGTCCTTTTTAAGCGGTATGTTACGTTAAATCGGGTCAAAATCTTTTTTCTAACAACACATGAAAAACAAATCGTTATATCCCTGGGTAGTAGTAGGCTTATTGTGGGTGGTGGCCTTGTTGAATTACATGGACAGGCAAATGCTCTCCACAATGCGGAACTCGATGATGATCGACATCGTGCAACTGGAATCGGCGGCCAACTTCGGCCGGCTGATGGCCGTATTCTTATGGATTTACGGCCTGATGAGCCCGGTAGCCGGAATGATTGCCGACAAGCTGAACCGGAAATGGCTTATCGTAGCCAGTTTGTTCGTGTGGTCGGGAGTGACGCTCCTGATGGGGTACTCCACCTCGTTCCACCAGATTTATTTCCTGCGGGCCGTTATGGGCGTGAGCGAAGCGCTTTACATCCCGGCCGCCCTGTCGCTTATCTCGGATTACCATTCCGACAAAACCAAATCGCTCGCCATCGGTATCCACATGACCGGCCTCTACATGGGGCAAGCCCTGGGCGGATACGGCGCCACGGTAGCGAGCCTGTTTTCCTGGCAGGTAACGTTCCACTGGTTCGGGCTGGCCGGTATCTTGTACAGCGTGGTGCTGATTCTATTCCTCAAAGACAAGAAAGACCATTTCGAGCCGCCTACGGCTACCGAACGGATGTCGATGCGGCAGAATATTTTTTCTTCTTTAAAAGGAATGGGCATGTTGTTCACCAATATCTCCTTCTGGATCATCCTGTTGTATTTCGCCACGCCGAGCTTGCCGGGCTGGGCTATCAAAAACTGGCTCCCCACGTTGTTTTCTCTTAACCTGAATATAGAGATGGCCGAGGCCGGCCCGTTATCTACCATCACGATTGCCGCCTCGTCGTTCCTCGGAGTAATTTTCGGCGGCATCCTGTCCGACCGCTGGATACAGAAAAACGTACGCGGCCGGGTATATACGGGCGCCATCGGGCTCGCCCTTACCATTCCGGCCCTCCTCTTGCTGGGCTACGGCACGAGCTTCCTTCTGGTAGTGGGCGGAGGCGTTTGTTTCGGAATCGGGTTCGGTATATTCGACGCCAACAACATGCCTATCCTGTGCCAGTTCGTATCGAAGCGCTACCGGGCTACGGCCTACGGCATCATGAACATGACCGGTGTGTTTGCCGGTGCCCTGGTTACGAGTAAACTGGGCGAATCGACCGACGCCGGCAACCTCGACCAGAGTATCGCCATGTTGTCGGTACTGGTATTAGGCGCCTTGTTGATAGAGCTGTTTTTCCTGCGTCCGAAAACAACGGAGAAAACCGACAATTAAATCGTCCTTTCTACTCGCCGGCTTAACTTCTGTTTCCCGGCAGGCTGGTTGCAATTAACATACCGCCTGCCGGGAATATTCGTATACCTTCCTCCGGTGTAATTTCACTAAAAACTTTTATCTGCACCATTATTAATA
>DBGBSM010000441.1:0-1699 GCA_048468815.1 Parabacteroides sp. | reverse complement strand
GGCCCAGGTGGTTGGTGTAGGCTATCACCTGGTTGAACAACAGCCGCGCTTCCTCTTTTTCGCCGATAACGAACAACGCTTCGATGAGCCAGAAGGTACATACCGTAAAAGCCGAGGTAGGCGTGCCGAAATCGTCGGCCGTTTTGTAGCGGAACATCAGGCCTTTGTAAAACAGTTGCTTTTGTATCGCCTTCACCGTTTTGACGTACCGTTCGTCGCCCGCCGCGATAAATCCGTACCGCTCCATCAGGAGCAGCGACGAGTCGAAATCGTTGTTGCCGTACGCCTGCGAAAAACTCTGTATCTCCTCCTTCCAGCCCCGGGCGAACACGTCGGCCTGGATTTTATCCGCCTCCTTGCGCCACAAGCGCGCATAATACTCCTTGTGGATAAGCTCGGCGATTTTCACCGCCCGGTCGAGCGCCACCCAGCACATCACCTTCGAGAATACGAAATGCTCTTCCTGCTTCCGGATTTCCCAGATACCCTTGTCGGGGTTCTGCCATTCGGCCACGACGGTGCTTACGATATTTTTCACGATTTCCCACATATCCTCCACCTCGTCGAGCGTGCCGGGGAAGTGCTGGAAGTACTGGTGAATCACGTCCATCAGGTAGCCGAACGAGTCGTTCTGCTTCTGGTGGTACGCATCGTTCCCGATTCGTACCGGTTTCGAGTCGGCGAATCCCGCCAGGTAATCGAGCGTCGTTTCCGTGAGGATGCGCTCGCCCCGGATGCCGTACATAATCTGGATGCTATCGTATTTCGACTTGATAATGCTCTGGATAAACATGATGAACCGGGCGGCCGCCCCGAAATGCCCGGTTTTCAGCAACGTATCGATCGACATCGACGCGTCGCGCAGCCAGCAGAAACGGTAATCCCAGTTACGCACGTTTCCGATGGCTTCGGGAATACTCGTGGTAAGCGCCGCCAGCACCGCGCCCGAGCGGTACGACATCAGCTTCAGCACCAGCATGCTGCGGTAAATAATCTCCCGGTAGTCGGAAAACTTCTTCGAACGGGCGCTCCAGTTAAGCCAGTACACCTTGGTGCGCTGGTATTCGAGGTATACCCGGTTGAGGTCGATGGCGATGAGTTTCTGGTTATAAGTGAGCAGCATGAACTCGTCTTGCTTCAGCTTCACTTCCGTGCCGTTTTGTACCTCTTCGAGCGGCAGGCTCGAATAGAGGTACACGGTATTGCGGGGGTTCGATTCGGCGTACGACTTGATAAAGTCGCGCCCGATGATTTCGTGGTGCATCTTTCCCTGCGCATAATCCATAGCCGGCTCGTATACTACCCGGAAACGGGGAATGCCGTAGCTTACCCGGATGTAGCGGTAGATTTCGGGAGGCATGTAATGTTTCGACTCGCAGGTGTTGCCGGTTTTGTAGCGCGGCATAAAGTCGATTACCTCGAACCCGCCTTCGTCGGACTCGAAGAACGTAGACAGGATATTGGTATGGCCCAGGTATTTCTGTGAAACGGTATATTCGTCGGACACGGCGAAGCCGAAACTGCCCCCTTTCTCCGGGTCTAACAACTTGGCGAAGATGGAAGGAGAGTCGAATTCGGGGAAACAGAGCCAGTCGATGCTGCCTTCTTCGGATACCAGGGCGGCGGTGTGGCAATTGCCTATCACGCCGTAATTTAAATTGCTTGCCATGCCTTTTTTTCTCAAACGGTTCTTTATAAT
>DBGBSM010000440.1:0-2973 GCA_048468815.1 Parabacteroides sp. | reverse complement strand
GGGTGCCGCGAAGGAGGATGTAAAACGAACTATGTCAGCAAAGATTACGATACAAATGAAAAATGCGCTCTTTTTTCTCTACATGTGGTTTATCTTCATGCCCGTTTTCGTAGTATTGACCTTGCTTACGGCCGTAACCGTGATTATCGGCTGCTTTTTAGGAGGCGAACGGATATTCGCCTATTACCCGGGAATGATCTGGTCGTGGCTTACCTGCTACCTGGCGCTTTGCCCGGTTACGGTAAAAGGGAGGGAAAACCTGGACAAGAAACAATCGTACATTTTCGTAGCGAACCACCAGGGAGCATTCGACATCTTTATGATTTACGGTTTTTTACGCACCCATATCAAATGGGTAATGAAAAAAGGCATCCGCAAGATTCCTTTCGTAGGAGCGGCGTGCCGGGCGGCGGGATTCGTTTTCGTAGACAATTCCACCCCCAAAGCGGCCGCGCGTACGGTAGAAGAAGCCGAAAAGAAACTGACCAACGGCGTTTCGCTGATTATCTTTCCCGAAGGTTCGCGCACGTATACCGGAAAAATGATTCGTTTCAAGAAAGGAGCTTTCCAGATCGCGGCCGATGTGCACCTGCCCCTCGTTCCGATAACCCTGAACGGTCCTTTCGACGTGCTGCCCATCGGTTCGCTCCGTATCAGACCGCACCGGATGGAAATGATTATCCATCCTCCCGTTTCGATAGCCGCAACCGCCGGTTCCCACAAAAACCTCCAGGAAACGGCCGACCGGATACAGGAAATCATCGCCGGCGGTTTATGGGAAAAATATAAAAAACAGGTACCGCCGGCGAACGCTACAGCGTAAACTTCAGTTTTCCTCGTGGAAACGGGCCGGCAACCAATCGAAAATAGTGCGGTAAGCGAGCGTACGAGCCGGAAGACCCGATAAGATAAGGTCGTGTATGCCGTCGGGTATAGCCACATAGGTAACCTCATCGCCCAACCGGGCGCCGTATTTTTGTATATCAGTTACATCCAGCACGATGTCGGCTTTTTTATAAGCGTCGTTCCAACCGTCTTTTTCCTTTACCGATTTATCCGACGACATGAGCAGCACGGGCACCGGAATATCCAGCCCCTCCCACACCCGTTTCTGCGCCCGATGAACAGCACGTATCCAGCCGGCTTTGATAGGATGGCCGTACAGCAACTTCCGGCCGGTATCGTATTCCCACTCTCCATGAAAGTCTTTCAGCAAACTTTCGCCGTACATAGACAAACCGCGCCCCTGCACCTGCCAGTCCGGGAAATATTTTCCCAGGAACGACACCGCCGGCACGCCGATATGCTCCAGGAACCAGTTCATATTCATATCCAGGAACGGGCTGTTCAGAATCAACCCCGTTACCGGTACGCTGCGTCCCTTGTCGTGCAGGTATAACGAAGTAATCAAGCCGCCGGTGGAGTGTCCCATCAAAACGATTTCCGTATTGCCTTCGCGTACTACGGTGGCAATGGCGGTATCCAAATCGGCATAATACTCGTTTATATTTTTTACGAAGAACGTATCCTGCGCTGCCGTAAGCGACCGGCCGTACTTGCGCAAATCGAGCGCATAAAAATTGTACCCGTGCGCCTGGACGCTGTCGCCTAATTCTTTCTGAAAAAAATAATCGTTGTACCCGTGTACGTACAAAACGGCTTTATCGACACCGGGCAACGGCTCTTTCCGCACCAACGTAGCGAATACCTCGCCGCCGTAATCGGCAGGCATCCGGAACGTACGGTAACTATAGTCGTCGCCCAAGCAATCGGGCTGATACTGGGCATACGTTCCTATCCGGAAGAAAATACACAGCAAACTTATCCAAAACACCCGTTTCATCATTCGCATCTGTTTTATACCTTAAACAAAGAGGGTGCAAAAGCACGTTTACTCGATTACGCCGAGGTGGCGCCCGTCTTTGTTTCTTTTAAAACAAAAATAGCAAGTATTTGTCGGCTAATGAAATAATAAAAAGAATTATTTGGCCGGTAAAAGAAAATCACTACCTTTGCACCGCAAAAAACAAGTACTAACAACAAATTACAAAACAAAGTTTTATGAACAATTACGAAACCGTTTTCATTTTGACTCCCGTTTTGTCTGACGTACAGATGAAGGAAGCGGTAGAAAAATTCACGGGCCTCCTGAAAGCGGAAGGCGCCGAAATCGTAAATGAAGAAAACTGGGGTTTGCGTAAATTGGCTTATTCGATCGACAAAAAATCCACCGGATTTTACCAATTGGTCGAATTCAAGGCCGAACCCACAGCAATCGCCAAGTTGGAAACCCAATTCCGCCGGGATGAACGAGTTCTTCGTTTCCTGACTTTCCGTCAGGACAAATACGCCGCCGAATATGCAGCCAAAAGAAGAAGTTTAAAATCATCATCTAAAGAAGTAAAGGAGAATTAACCATGGCAAACGTACAATCAGAAATCAGATACTTAACACCTCCCACTGTCGACGTTAAGAAAAAGAAATATTGCCGTTTCAAAAAGAACGGTATCAAGTATATCGATTACAAAGATCCTGAATTCCTCAAAAAGTTCCTCAACGAACAGGGTAAAATCCTTCCGCGCCGCATTACCGGTACTTCCTGGAAATTCCAGCGCCGCGTAGCTCAGGCTGTGAAAAGAGCGCGTCATTTAGCGCTGCTTCCTTATGTAACCGATTTGATGAAATAATTAAAGAAGGAGGAAACAGAATATGCAAGTTATTTTGAAAGAAGACATTATCAATCTGGGATATAAAGATGATATTGTAACCGTTAAAGACGGTTACGGACGTAATTACCTCATTCCCCAGGGAAAAGCGGTAATCGCCTCTCCTTCCGCCATAAAAGTACTGGCCGAAAACCAGAAACAACGGGCTCACAAACTGGAAAAAATCAAAGCCGACGCACAAGAACTGGCTGGCAAGCTGGAAGGCGTTTCGCTTACGATCGGCGCCAAAACGAGTTCTACCGGAACT
>DBGBSM010000439.1:0-5994 GCA_048468815.1 Parabacteroides sp. | reverse complement strand
GGCTGTATCCATAGGCCTGCGGGTTAGATTACTGCCCGGTGTTTTCCGTATCGATTTTCAGTATTTATTTCCCCATGCTTTGTTCGGGAGGCTATCCATATACAGCTCCAGTGTGCCGCCGGCAGCGATGTCGGCGAAATCCAGGTAACATTTATCGTATTCTTTTCCGTTCAGCACGGCTTTCCGGATGTAGCTATTCGAAGGGCTGTTGTTATGCGCTACGACGGTGAACTTCTCTCCGCCGGCATACTTCGGGTCGAGCCGGAATTCGATCCGGTCGAAAACCGGGCTGGTAATCTCGAACCGCGTATCCCCCGGGCACGAAGGATGGATGCCCGAAGCTGCCAATATATACCAGGCCGACATCTGCCCGGCATCTTCGTTGCCTACGATTCCTTCCACTTCGTTCCGGTATGCGTTTTTACAGATGTGGCGCGTCCGTTTCTGGGTATTCCACGGCTCGCCCAGTTTGTTGAACAGGAAAGGAACGAAGTGAACCGGCTCGTTGGCATGGTTGTAATATTCGTTCCACAACAAATCGTCCGGGGTTTTATCGAAGAACTCCGTCAGGTCGGCCAACACCGCTTCCCGACCGCCCATCAGCTCTACCATCCCCTCCATGTCGTGCGGTACGAACCAGCCCTGCTGGTACGGGTTCGACTCGATGCAACCGTACCACTCGGTAGTGCGGGCGTTTTCCGGCCACGGCTCGAACGAGCCGTCGGCTTTGCGTGGCCGGAACCAGCCTTTTTCTTTATCGAAAATGGCGTGGTAGGCTTGTGCCTTCTGCCGGTATTCGGCGGCTTCTTTCTCGTTTCCCAATGCTGCGGCCAGTTGCGAGATGCACCAGTCGGTGTATGCATACTCCAGTGTATGCGAAATACACAGGCTCGTGGGCGAATACCCCAGCTGGTCGTTCCCGAACATGCGCGATGTGTTTTTCGCGTAGCGATAGGCTTTTTGCACATCGAACGTGCGTATTCCTTTGACATACGCATCGGCGAGTACCGAAAGCGCCGGATTGCCCAGCATACATCCCGAATAAGCGTTCATGATTTCCCAGCGTTCGAAATATTCGCGGCCGCTTTCGTCAGCCAGGGTGATAAGCGAGTTGAGCTGGTCGCTCACGAGCTGCGGGTTGATAATCGTTTGTAGCGGAAACTGGCTGCGGAATACGTCCCAACCGCTGAAAACAGTCCGTTTCGTAAACGCTCCGCCGGTCGAACGAACGGTGCCGTCTCCGCCGATATAACGGCCGTCGATGTCGGTATATATCCGCGGATCGATCATCGTGTGATACAAGGCCGTGTAGAATATCGTCTTTTCATCGGCGTCGCCCCCGTCGATTCGTATCCGGCTCAACTCCCGGTTCCATTGTCCGCGCGCCTGCTTTTTTACTTCATCGAAGCTCAATCCGGCTATTTCGGCATGGAAATTCTTTTCGGCACCTTCCATATCGACGAACGAAATGCCTGCTTTCAGGATAATTTCTTCGTTTTGTACGGTAGGAAATTCGGTATAGAACCCGAGGTGCTTGCCCTGTAATTCGCTTTTCCCGGTAATCACCGGCGCTTCCGCTACCCGTGTCAGATACGGAATGCTCACCACGTCGTCTTTTTTCCGGCTCCAGCTATCCGGAATATCGGCGCTCCAGAATCCGTAGTTTTCCAAGGGTTTGCTGAACCGGGCGAAGAAATGTACGGTATAGCAGGTATTGCCTTCGCCGTTACCCCAGCCTCCGCCGTCGGGAGTGCACTTCATCCAGCCCTTCACCGTGTATTCGTCGACTACCTTTATATATTGTTCCACCGAAGTGCCGCCCACCCGGCGCGCCAGGTCTATCTGGATACGCGATTTTTCGTTCTCGGGAAATACGAACCGGAGTATGCCGCAGTGCGGCGTTGCGCTGCTCTGTACGTTTATTCCGTAGTCGGTAAGGCGTACCGAATAGAAGCCGGCCCGGGCCGTTTCGGATGCTTTGTCGTAGCGCGACCTGTACCCGGCGATGCTTCCGTTTTCCTTTCCGGCGATTTTTTTCAGTTCGCCGGTGGTGGGCATTACCAGGAAATTACCCAGGTCGCCGAACCAGCCTACGCCGCTCATCTGCGTAAAAGCGAAGCCTTCTATCGTGGCATGCTCGTAGCTGTATCCGGAACTGTTATCGCCGCCGGTAATGGTATTCGGGCTTACCTGCACCATCCCGTAAGGGGTGGTAGCTCCGGGAAAAGTTTTTCCCAGTCCGTGGTAAACGCCTGCGGCCGACGTGTTGGTACTCGCGCCGATAAACGGATTTACATAGTCTGCCGGAGTGTTTTTTTCGGGGCTTTCCGGTATTCCCGAACAGGAAATCAGGCCGGGTATCATATAAAATAGCGGTAAAATTAAACAGGTTTTGAATAGATTCCGATAATATGTCATGCTTTTATTATTTTGATAATGTGAATGTTTTGAGTCCGAAACGGGGTATTTCGATCGACATTTCCGTTCCCGTGCGCGTTTTATTCAGGTAGGGGATAGATACGGTATGCCCGCTCAGTTCGATTTCTTCGACCTTCGATAAAACCGTTCCGAATTTTATCGTGCGGGGCGAACCGTTGCCCGAAGCATTGAAAAATCGCACGATTATATTATCTCCCTCCAGATAAGCGGCCGATACTTCGTAACCGCTTCCTCCGGTATTTATCAACGAAACGTTTTCCAACTCCGTATTCCGCAGGAAAGAGCATACCGGAGGCTCGTTCCACCGTTGGCTCTCGGTATGAATATCCGCCGTATCCCATTCGCCGCTGTGCGGGATTACCGCAAACCGGATATGCGTGGGGCCGTCTATCGGGTAATCGCGTCCCCATAAGCCGTTGCCCGAGAACTGTACGGTAAGCCCGAGCGGGAAATCCGCTCCGTAGGAATACGAAGTAGTATGGTCCGAAAGGAGAGCGAATCCGGGCTTGCCGTTTCCTTCAGTCAGGTCTACCCAGTTCAGTACGATGTTATGCTTGATGCTGTCCCACGTATTGAAATGCGTGTCGTCGAGCTCGCTGCGGCAAACGTCGAAAGGCGCATTCTTATACAAACGGGGCGATTCGAGGTCGACCGGGAACAATACGTTGAGCTTGAAGCGGTCGTCGTAAAATGCCCGCCGGTTGTTGGCGTAAGCGTCTTGCTGGCGGTATTCGCCGATACCCGTGTTGTGTTTCCAGTGTATCGTGAGGTCGAACTCTATTTTGCGTTGCCCCTCTTTCATCGTAAGGAGTTGGGTGAACGGGTGCGAGGCGATGTGCCCTTGTATGCGTACGGTTTTCTCCAGCGGGTTATCCCGTATCACCGTTATCTCGGCAGGCGTTTCGGCCGACGAGCGGAACCCACCCTCGTCGTAAAAGAACCCGCGCAGTTCGCCCAACGAAAATTCATTGTCTCCACCGGCAAATTCTTTGCCTTCTTCTTGTTTGGCAACCAAGCTCTTCACGGTACCTCCTTTCAACGGGTCTATCACGATGCGGTACAGGCTGTTTTCGAGTACCACCGGTCCGTGCGTTTTCTTTTCTTTTTTCTTTCTTCCGGTAACGATTTTGCGGCCCGGTTCTATCCGGTAAGTAGCGTATCCGAAGGCCGGAATATCCGCTTCGAGCAACAGAACTGTTTCGTTACCGCGGTTTTCGGTAACCGTTTCCGTTTTTTTACCGCCGGCATCCGTAACATACAAGCGGTATCCGGCCAGGCTATCGGGTAATACGGCGTGCACTATTTCGCGCCTCGGAACGCCCAGGGTATTGTAAATGCGCAGGTAAAGTCCTTCTTCCTTCGTTTCGCCGGTAGAAAAACTTTCGGTCGCTTCGGCGATGAGGTTGTCGCAAAGCCTGTCGGTCGCTTGTGTCCAGCCGGCGATGGCATCCGCCCAGGTAGTGTCTTTTCGGAGACGGTTGTAGGGCACTATCCACGAGTCGTGGTGTTGCGCCAGCATCAACGTACGCCAGGCTTCGTCTGCCTGTTCCCGGCTGTACCGGTATCCGTTGGATAAATAAGCTATCGCACCCGTCTTTTCGGCTTGTATCAGGTGGTTTTCCGCGTGACGCACCTGCCTGGCGATGCGCTGTAGCACCTGGCTGCCCCACATCAGGCTCACCCGTATGTCTTCCTGCGACAGCCGGTAAACGCCGGGAGTGGTGCCGTTGGCTACCGTTTCGAAATATTCGCGCCAGGTTACGTAGGCGGAATTATTTCGGATACTGTCGCCGGCGCCTATCCACGGGCCTCTTTTCCAGCCGGCATCCTGGAAGGTCATGCCTACCGGATGTTTTATTCCGGCATCGGCACAGGCTTGCAGGTAGCCCGTTTCGTTGCCCCAGGCAGCGGTTTGCCATACGGTATTTTTTACGAGTTCTTCACAGGCGTAGCGGGGAACGGTAAGAATCGAAGTGCCGTCGGGCCCGGTCCAGTTCACTAACTCGCCGCCGTAAGGCGCGGTATAGCCGCCCCAGCACGTATTGGGACACTTCAGTACCGCATAGGTAAAACCGAACTGGCGGAGTATCTGCGGCAGGCAGCTCGTAAAGCAAGGCTCTTCTACCGCGTAAGTGGCGAAGGTAACGCCCGGAAAATGCTTCCGGATGCGTTCGATGCCGTAACCGAACTGGCGGATAATGCTTTCGCCGGATATATTGTAACAGTAAGGTTGTGCATACGCCGGGTTGGTAAATTCGACGCGCCTGTCGGTTGCGAGGCGGCGGAAACGTGCGTAATCGCCGGGTGTTTTCACGGCTACGGTGTCCCACGTTTCGGGTTCTATTTCGAGGCACATGCGCCATTCGGGGTAACCGTCTATCAAATCCGCTAAATACTTGGTTTTCCACTCTACCGGGTAGTGCCCGTATATGCCTCCGTGAAATCCGTCTACGAACCAGGCTTGCTGGGCAGAGAGCCGGATGGCCGCTAAGAGAAGTAATAAGGTACAAATGCTGCGTTTCATATCCATGTCGAAATTGGGTGTCAGATTCGGGTAGCTTCCGGAAAAACCGGTATCGCAAAGTAAAACGTAAAAACCGGCAACGAAATGGATATTAGGCTGGAAAGTAGACTGTATAAAAGGATAAGTATGTGTAATATAGGGATTTGTGGAGTGGAGGGCGACAGGGTTTGGTAAATAAGTTATAGCGGTTTTTCGTCGTCGTAGCCGGCGGCAAACCGGCGTTCTTCATCGGTTATTGTCGAATAAACACTACCTTTGCCGGATAATAAAATAAAAACGGAAAGGAAAAAACAGATGAGAATCGGAGTAGTCCAGACAGAGCCGGTAAAAGGCGATATAGAAAAGAACGTGCACAGGCACCTGGCATTTATCGAGGCAGCCCTCGGAAAGCGACCGCACTTGCTTATGTTTCCCGAATTGTCGTTAACGGGCTACGAGCCGGAGTTGGCTAAAGAGCTGGCGACTACGGCCGGTGATACCCGCTTATCTCCCTTGCAGGAAATAAGCGACCGGCACCGTATGATTATATGTGCGGGCATTCCTACCGTGCGTCGCGGCGATTTGTTCGTGAGCATGATCATCTTCCGGCCGGAACAGGAACGGATAACTTACTCGAAACAATATTTGTATCCTACCGAGAAAGGGCTGTTTACGCCGGGCGATACGCCTTGTATCCTGCCTTTCGATAAAGAAAACCGGATTGCGCCGGCGATATGCTACGAGTTGTCGGTAGGCGAACATGCAGCGTATGCGCATCGGATGCAGGCAACGGCTTATATGGCGAGCGTGCTGAATTCCGTGAACGGTGTAGATGCGGATATAGCCAGGCTTTCGAAAATCGCTTCGGATTACCGGATGACCGCTTTTATGGCGAACTACGTGGGTTGTTCGGGCGGGCATGCCTGTGCCGGCAAATCGTCGGTGTGGAATACGAAGGGCGAATTGGTTGCACAGCTCGACGGCAAAACGGAAGGCGTCTTGGTTTACGATACTGCAACCGGAACGGCGGAAAGTATATATAAATAGGTGCC
>DBGBSM010000438.1:0-2691 GCA_048468815.1 Parabacteroides sp. | reverse complement strand
CCCGCAGCACAAGCGCTATGGTAACCGGCCGGATTCGTTATCCTTTCGAAAACAACCGCAACGCCTGCGCCAACTGGTCGGGACACGATGTTCCTTTTCCGCGACAGTCGATGCCCTCCAGCTTCCCGATTGCCTCCTCTATTTCCATACCGGTCAGCAAAGCCGACAATCCGCGCAGATTACCCTCGCATCCTCCGAAAATCTGGATACTCCGGATAATTCCCTCTTCGGCATCGATGATAAACATCTTCGAGCAAACGCCGGTAGGAGTATAAGCGATTCGTTGTTTTTCCATCTTTACAGTTTCTTTTATTCCTGATAACGGGCGGCAAAGATAGGAATTAATTGTTTTTTTTCTACTACTTTTGCTTCGCAAAGAATCGAAGGCAGATTATGCGCCGGCAATAAACAAGCACAGCGCGCCTCTGCTTCCGGATTACACTATCTTTATAAGCTAAAACTGGCAAATATGAATTATTCCGAAACATTGCAGTACCTCTATACCAGCGTACCGGTATTCCAGCACAGCGGGGGAAGCGCCTATAAGCCCGGTTTGCAAACCAGTATCGCACTCGACGATTACTTACAGAATCCCCACCGGGCGTATAAAACCATCCACGTAGCCGGCACCAACGGAAAAGGCTCCACTTCGCACTTGTTGGCCGCCGCCCTGCAACAGTCGGGATACAAAACAGGGCTTTATACTTCCCCCCATTTAGCGGACTTCCGGGAAAGGATACGGGTGAACGGCGAAAAAATAACCGAAGAGTACGTAACGGACTTCGTAGCCCGGCACCGCCCCTTTTTCGAAACCCTGCATCCCTCCTTTTTCGAGCTCACCATGAGCATGGCATTCGATTATTTCCGGGCCTGCGAAGTCGATGTGGCAATTATCGAAGTAGGCTTGGGCGGACGCCTCGACAGTACGAACATCATTACGCCCGAATTAAGCGTCATCACGAATATCAGCCTCGACCACGTGCAATTCTTAGGCGACACGGTAGAGAAAATCGCCGCCGAGAAAGCGGGTATCATCAAAGAAGGCGTACCGGTAATTATCGGCGAGGCCCGCGGAAACGTACGGCAGGTATTCGAAGAAAAAGCGCAATCGGCCGGTGCGCCTCTCATTTTTGCCGAAGAACAGCCGGTACTAACCGAAACCTGCATCGAATACGGGAAAAACCGATGGATCTACCGCACTTCCGATTACGGAACGCTGGAAAGCGAACTCGGAGGCGCCGCACAAATACAAAACACGCGCACCGTGCTTACCGCCATCCGCCGGCTGACCCGGCAGGGATTCGTTATCTCGCCGGAAGCGGTACGCAACGCCTTCGCCCATGTAACAGAACTTACCGGACTGATGGGGCGCTGGCAACAAATACAAAGCCGGCCGCGCATCGTCTGCGATACGGCCCATAACACAGGAGGCATGGAATATATCGTACGGCAGCTGGCCGAAGAACCCTACGATACTCTCCATATCGTAATAGGTATGGTAAACGACAAAGACGTGAACGGCGTGCTGGCTTTATTGCCGCATAAGGCCCGGTATTATTTTACCCGGGCGTCGGTAGCCCGCGCGCTTCCGGAAGCGGAACTGATGGAAGCCGCCGCCCGGCACGGATTACAGGGTACTGCGTATCCGTCGGTTGCCGAAGCGCTACAGGCAGCCCGGCAGCAAGCGACGGAAAACGACTTTATTTACGTAGGCGGCAGTACGTTTATCGTAGCCGATGCTTTATCCATAAAATAAAACGCCAGTATGTTCTATATCGTATCCAAATTAATAGGCGGCTTCCTCACCAGTCCGGTCTGCTACATCATCGTGTTGTTGCTGCTGGCCGTAAAGTGCCGGAGCCGGAAACGCCGTATCACAAGCATCGCACTGGCTTTCGCGGTATTCTTTCTCTGTACCGACCGGGCGCTATACAACGCAGCCGTAGCTTCGTGGAGCGCTCCTTACCTGCATGCGTATAACGCAAACAAAACGTACCGGTACGGTATTATCCTCGGAGGCTTCGCTTCGTACGACCAGGTATTGAACCGCATGGAGTTCAACCAGGCGGCCGACCGGTGGATTGACGGCGTATTGTTGTACAAGCAGGGAAAAATAGAAAAAATAGTTATCGCATCCGACGGCTCCATTACTTCTTACGAGGGAAAAGGCAACCCGGCTTTGATGATAGAATATTTGAAGGACTTAGGAGTAAACCCGCACGACGTAATCCTGGAACGCCGGGCACTGAATACGCGGCAAAACGTTCTTTTTACATTGCCTTTGTTGGAAAAGAATGTTAAAGCGGACGATTGCCTGCTGATTACTTCGGCCGCCCATATGCGCCGGGCGCTCGCCGCTTTCGAAAAAGAGGGATTCGCTCCCGTACCCTATGTAACGGATATTCAACTCGCCCCTGTAACAGGGTGGGAAGACTGGGTGCCCGACCTGCAACTGCTTTGCGAGTGGCAAGCGCTTATCCACGAATGGCTCGGCTCGATAGCTTATAAAGGGATGGGATATTAACGCTTCTTTCATTAACAAGATTGTAATATTTATAACCTACAATAAAGCGCCATATTAAAAATTGGATGTATCTTTGCAACTCATTAAAATCTCCAAGAATAACAATAACAAAGCTATATGAAGATTTGGTTTAAAACAGTCGTATTGGGATGTTTGTTTCTGGCAAC
>DBGBSM010000437.1:0-1861 GCA_048468815.1 Parabacteroides sp. | reverse complement strand
ATTATTTCCCGCGGACATTTTGTTTTTATTACTTTTGCATGGCCAGACGGAATACGTCTTGTTAAAATCGAATTATGGTAAAAAAAACAAATACGAAGCCGGGCGTTGCTAAAGTCAGTAAAATAGCGCTTGCCCGGGATTTTTTACGGAGCGAGCGTACCCGGTTCATTTCCGGACTCGTGCTTTCTATTCTTACGGTTTACATCGGTCTTTCGCTTATTTCTTTTTTCTTCACAGGTGCGGCCGACCAAAGTAAAATAGAGAATGTGCCTTTGTCGGACTTGGTAATTAACCGGGGTTCCGTGGAAAACTGGACGGGGGTGCGCGGTGCTTACCTTTCCGATTTGCTGTTGAATCGCTGGTTCGGTATTTCTTCTTTTTTTATTCTGTTTTTTTTAGGGTCGGCCGGATTCAAGCTGATGAACGTAGCGAAACCGCCTTTGTTAAGAAGGTTCTTGTTATGTTCGTCGTTGCTGGTATGGGGGTCGTTGTTCTTTGCATTCGTATTTATCAGGGGATACGAAGATTCCTTTATTTATCTCGGCGGCCAGCACGGCTACTATTTGTCGGAAACGTTTATCAATAATATAGGTGTGCCCGGAACGTTTTTGTTGTTGCTGGGCATGTTGCTGATTATCGCTGTTTTCGCCAGTAAAAAAACGATTCCGTTCTTGCAACGCGTGTTTGCATTCGGTTGGGTTACGAGCCGGTTGAAAAAGAAAGAAGACGGAGCGGAGGAGGAAGACGGCGATGAAGAACCGGAAAACGAACGGAGGCCGGAGAATGCCGGTGCCGTTACCGACTCGTTCCGGAAAGAGTCGTTTCTGGAAGACAACGACGATTTTTACCGGGATGATGCCGCACAACCGGAAAGGGCGGCTTCCGTTTCGCCCGATACGCGGGTGGATGCCATCGAAGAAGATGCCTTCGAGGTCACGGTAGCCCGTGAAGAGGAAGAATATATAGAGCCGTTGCCGAACGAAAAAGAGGAAACCCAATTTACGATAGATGTGCCGGTGGGCGACGACGAAGTGTACGACGGTTCCATGATGGGCGTGTACGACCCGAAGCTGGATTTGTCGAATTTCCGTTACCCCACGCTCGAATTGTTGAAAAAATACGACGTAACCGAGCATCAGGTCGATATGGAGGAACAAAAAGCCAACCAGACCCGCATCAAGCAAACGCTCGAGAATTTCGGTATCAGCATCGCTTCTATCAAAGCCACCGTAGGGCCTACCATCACGTTGTACGAGGTAATTCCCGATGCCGGCGTGCGGATTTCCAAAATCCGGAACCTGGAAGACGACATTGCGCTGAGCCTTTCGGCGCTGGGAATCCGTATCATCGCACCGATGCCCGGGAAAGGAACCATCGGAATCGAAGTGCCGAACAAAGACCCGCAGATTGTTTCCATGCAATCGGTTATCGCTTCGCGGAAGTTCCAGGAATGCAAATACGATTTGCCGGTGGCGCTGGGTAAAACCATCACGAACGAAATCTTTATGTTCGACTTGTGCAAAATGCCGCACTTGTTGGTGGCCGGAGCCACCGGCCAGGGAAAATCCGTAGGGTTGAATGCGATTATCACGTCGTTACTTTATAAAAAACACCCCTCGGAACTGAAGTTCGTGCTGGTCGACCCGAAAATGGTGGAGTTCAGTATCTATTCGGAAATCGAGCGGCATTACCTGGCCAAGTTGCCCGACGCGGAAAAAGCGATTATCACCGATTTTACGAAAGTGATTCAAACGCTGAACTCGTTGTGCAAGGAAATGGACGACCGTTACGACTTGCTGATGAAGGCGCATACCCGGAATATCAAGGAATACAACGAGAAGTTTATCAACCGCCGCCTGAA
>DBGBSM010000436.1:0-4901 GCA_048468815.1 Parabacteroides sp. | reverse complement strand
AAAGAAATCACAGATTCGGCCAGTGGGAAAACGAATGAAGATTGGTAACGGCTTATCAAAGACAACCACGGTCGAACTTAAATCTTTAAAATCACGCGAAGTTTGATTATAAACTGAAAATAGTTATCCGGATACTCTTTTCACTTAGTGCTGGTATAATATAAATTTTACAAGCTAAGAATGGTGGATTTAAATCCCATTCGCCGCTCGATTGAAAAACAGGCATTTACCAGAAGGTAAATACCTGTTTTATTTTTCATTTGTCGTATCGCTCTTTCCCGCCGACAATTATTATGGGACGTGTTACCGGAAAACTATTTTACTCTACCACTTCTATCTTCACCTGCTTATCCTTTACCGTAACGTAATACGTTCCCGGCTCCACGAAACGGTTCCCGTTTTCGTCTACGAACCCGAAATCCCGAACCGGGTCGACCTCGAAAGAAAAAGTTTTCGTTTCGCCCTTTTTAAGGAACTGTTTCCCGAAATACTTGCGCTCCTTTACCGGACGCGACACCGTCGACACCGGATCGGATACGAACCAATGCACGGTTTCCGCACCGTCCCTATCGCCCGTATTCGTAACCGGAATCTCGATGGTAAGCTTATCGCCCCGTTTCACCCGGGTAGCGGAAGGCCGGAGGTCGCCATACCCGAATGTAGTGTAGCTGAGGCCGTATCCGAACTCGTACAACGACTCGCTGGTAATATCCTGGTACTTTCCCTGGTACGGACGCGCACTCTGCCGGTGGTTATAATAAACGGGGATTTGCCCGGTAGCATACGGAAAAGTAACCGCCAGCTTGCCCGAAGGATTGATCCGGCCCGAAAGGATTCCGGCTATAGGTTTGCCGCCCGCTATACCGGGCTGCCATACCTGGAGCATGGCAACGGCCGATTTTTCCAGCCGGGCGAGCTCCAACGGCCGGCCGCTTGACAAAAGCAAGACAACGGGTTTGCCGGTTTTCTTCAATTCCGTCACGAGTTCTTCCTGGATGCACGGCAGCGAAAGGGTGGAACGGGAAGCGTTCTCGCCGCTCCACTGGGCTTTTTCGCCTAAGCAAACAAGCAGTACATCGGCTTCTTTCGCCACCTTTACCGCTTCATCGAAACCGGATTTATCCTCCCCGTCGAAATCGCATCCCCGGGCATAGGTAAGCTGCACTCCATCCTTAAACTCGTTTTCCAATCCGTCGAAGAAGGTAACGGCGTCGTCCGCTTTTCCTTGCGCTCTCCACGAACCTAACAAATGCCAGTTGCTCTTGGCCATCGGGCCTATCACCGCTATGTTCGAAACTCCGGCCAGCGGCAATACATTCTGCTCGTTTTTAAGCAAAACCACCGATTCTTCGGCCAACTGTTCGGCTATGGCGAGGCTTTCCGGCAACAGGAAGCGCTCTTTCTCGGTGCTGGCGGGTGTATACGGATTTTCGAAAAGCCCTAAGCGGAACTTCACCCGGAGCACCCGTTTCACGGCGTCGTCGAGCAACGACTCCGGTACCTTCCCTTCCTGCACGAGCTCGGCCAAATGCGAATTGTAGCATTGGTTCATCATATCCATCTCCACCCCGGCGGTAAAAGCTTTGCAAGCCGCTTCCTTGCGGTCGGCCGCCACGCCTTGCGCGCGGAGCTGTTGTATCGCACCCCAGTCGGAAACCACGAATCCGTCGTGCTTCCAGCGTTTTTTGAGTATCTCGGTGAGCAGGTACCGGTTGGCGGTAGCCGGTGTGCCGCTTATATCGTTGAACGCACTCATCAGCGTAGCGGCTCCGGCTTTTACGCCGGCTTCGTACGGAAGGAGATACGTATCCCAAAGCGTTTGGCGGGATATTTCCGTATAGGTGTAATCGCGTCCGGCTTCCGAAGCGCCGTATCCGGCGAAATGCTTCAGGCAGGCCGCAATATTTTTACCGTTCGACAGGTCTTTTCCCTGGTAGCCTTTTACGGCCGCTACGCCGAACACGGCATTGGCGTACGGGTCTTCGCCGTATCCTTCGGCAATCCGGCCCCAGCGTCCGTCGCGGGCGACGTCGATCATGGGAGAAAAAGTCCAGTCGACACCCGACATACGCGACTCCTGTGCGGCTACCGCACACGCCCGTTCTACCAAACCGGGGTTCCACGAGCAGGCTTGCGCCAACGGTATGGGGAATATCGTACGGTAACCGTGAATCACGTCGTATCCGAACAAGACGGGAATGCCGAGCCGCGATTGCTCCATCGACTTCTTTTGTATCCGGTTCCGCAATCCGGGGTCGCTGCTGAAATAAATCAACGAGCCGATTTCCGCCGGAATATCGTTTACCGGATCGGCCATGTTGTTGGCATTATCGTTACGGCCTAAAGTAAGCTGGTTGAGCTGCATCACTTTTTCGTCGAGCGTCATGCGCGATACCAGGTCGTCTATCCGCTTTTCTATCGGTTGGTTCCGGTCTTTATATACAGGCGTACCGTTTTTTCCGTGGGCAAACAGGCTGACGCCCGACAGGGCGAGCGCTACCAGACAAATTACGTTTCTATTCTTCATGGACTATACTGTTTTTTTAATTGTAAGATAAGAGCCGGCAAGATAGCGATTTAATTGAAAACAGGAGCATCGCACAACCTCATTGTTTCGCCCGCCGGGCTTTTCAAGTCGAAAACCACCAATTCGTTCTTTCCTTTCAAGAGGATGCCGGCCGGCACGGGAAGCGACCGGAGTTGTTCTTCTCCCCAGTACGAGCCTACGAAAGTTCCGTTTATCCACACGTCGCCCATTTCCCAGCCGGTGACATCCAGATAACTATCCCGAGGTGCTTCCAGTTGAAAATACCCGCGGTGGAATGCCGGGAGTCCAGCAGCTTCTCCGTTCTTAAAAAGCAGGCTTTTTACGTCGCATGCTTGTATGCGCAACGGAACGATGGTAAAATTTTGTACTTCTTTACCATCCAGCAAGACGCTCCCGAACAGCCCTTTCGAGTTGTCCATTATTTCCGGGCCGTAGGTAATGCGGCCGATGTTCTCGGCATACAGGCTCAAGGTGTATTTCCCCGAGGCAACGTTCAACGGTTGCTTGTTATCGCTGCCGGTAACGGCTCCCTGCCACCGGTCGTCGAGGTAAACGGCTGCATAATCCCGTACGTTTTCAAGCGCGAGTACAGGTTCCGCCTGTGTTACTTCGACTTGCGCCCGATAGAGGACATACCCGGACTCGATACCCAGCTCGTTAAAAGAGAGTAACCCTTCGGAGGTTATCGAATCGGCATATGCTTGCTCCAACCGGGCGGTTTCCGTTAAACGGATTTCCTGTGCCGACACAACCGGGAAAGAAAAAAATAACAGGATAAAAAAGGTATATAAGCAGTTCATAGGCATACGCTTTTTCAGTTCTTTAAAAACGAGCGGATAAACGATTCGTCCGCTTCTGTCTGCGGGTCGAACCGGTCGCTTTTTACATACCGGTCGATGCTTTTCAGCAATTGCCTGGTGGCCGGCCGGTTATCCATGTCTTTTTCGGTATCCACCGCCAACACGAGCAATTTGCCGCCGTTCACTTTCGCTTCGAAGCCGATGCCCAGTTTCCGGTTGCTGTCGAACGCATCGATAACCTGGATAAACGGGCGCAACGCTTGGGGGCCCTCCTGCATTTCTATCACTTTCGCATAATTCAGAATATCCCACCATTGCCAGTCGGTATGGTACGAGGTAACGAAATCATCGAATACCGGCGCTTTATCGTGTATCAGGCAACCAAGCGTCATCGGCGGCCACGCGAACATGACCGGATTCCAGAAATGGTTGGGGAACACCGACTGGCGCCCCTTTACTTTACCCGGCGGCGGTAACAGCACCACCTTCTTACCCGCAACCAACTGCTGCCTCGCCTGTTCGTCGTACACCGGAGTATAAAGCACTTCGCCGGTAGACGCCGGCAAGGTTTCGTTACGCGGATACACCCATATGTTCCAGCTATTCGCGAGGCGGTTATCCACCGACAGGTGCACCGTTAGCTTTTGAGGAGCCGGAATGCCTTTCAAGTCGAACGAAAACTCGCCGGCGGGAAAAACGCCGTGATTGCCTATGTTCCTTGTTTTCAGGCTTCCTTTCCGTACGGTCTTGCCTGAAGCGTCGGTCACCCGCCATTTCAGCTTTGCATTTTTCAGGGCGGAAGCAGCGAAACGGTATATTTCGGCTTGCCCCGTAAAGGTTTCGTTTTGGAAATAAGCGCTTTTTGCGTAACGGAGCAATGCTACCTCCGGCGCGCAGAACTCCCGGAACTTTTCCGGAGCGATAAGCCCTTTCGAATCCCAGAACGGGTCGAGTATGCCAACCGGGGCGTATCCCTGCCCCGGGAAATCGTTGAGCGATAACAGTTGGAAGCCGGCCGATGCGGATGTACGGAGCAACGCTTCGATTACCGCTTTGTATTCGATGACCGTTAAAGCGCCCGAAGCGCGGAAAAAATCGGGCGCCTGGTCGGGCATGCCGTTGCGAGCCAGCATATCGCGATACGCCTCCAGGTTACGGGGTTCGACCGGGCTGTCGGCATATTTTCCGATTTCGTTGAAATCGGGATACATGCAACGCTGCCCGGACTCGTGGGAAATAACGGGAACATCCGCATCCGATTCTTTATTCCGGTCCCAACAGGTAGAGGGCAACCCTTCATACACCTTTACAGGGCCTTTATAAGTTTGCTGCGAAATAAAGTACTGGTCGGATTTTACTCTTTTCCGGGCGGTGGAACCGCTGTACAGATGGCGGCTGTCGAGCATGCGCCCCGCAGCGGTGAGCTCTTCTATAAAATCGAAATTGCCGGTGATTTCGTTACCGTTGCAATACAACACGAACGAGGGATGATTACCGTACTCTTTCAGTATCGCTTGTATCTCCCGGCGGAAAAAGTCGTACCGGGCATCGTC
>DBGBSM010000435.1:0-12223 GCA_048468815.1 Parabacteroides sp. | reverse complement strand
TTATTCAATCGGTTGCGGTATTTTTTTGCGGCGGTTCGCCAGGCGTCTGTATCGTATCCGTTATCCGTTTCGTAGATTTCTGTTAGCTCTTTACGGGCAAACTTTCTGAAATCGGAATGGATGTCGTTCAAGTAATGAATCAGTATATCTGCCCCTTTCTGCGAACCCGAACGAGCCGCCGCGGTCGCAATGAACAGTTCCAGGTTCGCTCCGTAAAACTTCCAGCGGGTCTGGCTGTAATCGGTAGTTTTGTACCCCTTTATATGTTCGTCTTCCAACAGTTTTTCCAATCCCGGTATGAAAAGGCGATCGGGATTACGTTCGATATAAAAACAGAGGTTTACGATCCGGTTGTAGTAAGGAACCAATTGGAGGTCGATTCGGCCGGCATTATACGCATCGGCAGCGGCTACCCGTTTTCCTCCCGATTTTGTTCCTGAAAGGATGCGGTTGATAACCGGCCGGCTTGCCTTGCTCCGGCTCATCGCCAGCAATCCGATATTCTGGTTGATTTTCCAATAGAGTATGGACGGGTCGTAAGCTTCGAAATAATCGGCCGGATGCCCGGTTTGCAGTTCTTCTTCGTATTGCCTTTCGAGTTCGGATATAATCCTATCTATTCCTTTTTCGTTTCCATGCCATGCCAACGCTTTAGCACACACTATATTTTTGTTTTTGTCAAAAGCTTTTTCCAGTTCGGGAACAATCGTTTCTTTTTTTTCGAGGCAACTTTTAAATAAAGCCTCTTCATCGCCGGCGGAAAGACTTTCCACTATGCCGGTTATATCCGATGATTGTTCTTTTATGTTCAGAGCGGGCAAATAGTTTTTATGTTGCAATTCCTCCTGAATATTTTTTACTGAAAAATCTCTGGGATGGATTCCCTGACCGACAATATCGGCGGCAATCAGCCCGGTAACATATCCCAATACGGTGACATCGGCCGACATCCGGGTAAATTGAAGCGCTTTATAACTTTCGCTGATGGCTTTGCCGGAAAATAATAACCCGTCTATCGTAGCGGGAACGATCGAACGATAAGGTATGTTTACCAACGCTTTTTTATCGTAGTGCGGAAGCATGAAAGCACAACGCGAATATTCGGAACTACCGAAGTAATGCGGGTCGTAATCGCTCCGCGCCTGGGCAATGGTGTCGGGAAAAAGTTCGTTTTTCATTACGGACCATGTGTCTATCCGATGAACGCCTTTCGGACGGCGCGATTCCCGAATAGCCTGCATCGGATAAAAGTCGTAATAATGCGATTCGTAATGAGCTAAATATAATCCGCGTTGTTGTTCCCAGATTTCGGTACTGTTTATAACGTCGTAATCCCGGTTATAATCTTTTACTTCGGAGTGGAACGGAATGTCCCAATGACTGTAATTTTGTGTAATCCCCATACGCGAGTCGCCCACTTCGTATCTTTCGCCGGCCATGAAGGCGATATCGGCATCGCCCGTAGCATCGACGGTGAGAGGGGCGGAGATACGTTCGAGCCGTCCGTTACGGCAAATAACGATACTTTCGAGTTTTCTGCCTTTGACTTCCGCTTTACAGATAATAGCTCCGTTTATAATACGGCAGTTCGTTTTTTTCAGTGTAGCCAGATAAAAGTAACAGCGCGGTATGGATAATACCATATTATATTCCGAAGCTATACGTTTAATATCGTCCTTGTGCTTTTTTAGAAAGGCATGCTCTTGATAACCACGGTAATAACTGTATACGCCGGCCATGGTTTTCGTACCGCCCAAATCATGGAAGTATTCGACAACCAGCGTATTCCTATGCTTTTCGGTCGCTCCGAGAGCAGCCATCGAACCGGCTGTTCCCCCGCCGGCTATCAGAATTTGTGTCTTTATCGTATTTATTTTTATATTTTTCCATTCGAACGGAGAGAGTGGCAGTGTTTTTCCATTCTCATTTATAAAGGTATCATTCGGCGTGTATCTTGATTTCCCTCCTATATAATATATATACGTGTGTTGGCGACGGGTCATGTATTTACTTATTTTATTTGCCTGTTGCCTGGCCCTATTTCTCATAGCAAGTAGGGTATGGCATGTATAATCGCCGGCCGGTGATTCTATAAAGCTGTAATGGCCGATCCCTGAAACCGGACTTACGGGTTGGGGGATGTAGTAAGAACATTCGGTGGCGTAATACCTTACTTTCGCTTCCGCCAGCGAAGGGGAAAGGAACGGCATTCGTTTGCTTATCTCACCGGTTAAGAGCCTTGCCTGTTGTTCTATTTCGGAAATATCGTCTTTTTGCGGATTGAATTTGAATTCGAACAGATAATGTCCGGCCTGTTTTTTTCCCTTGTGTACATATACTCTGTTTTCGTTTACTCCGATGGCTCGGTCTATTTCCAGGGTACTTTGCCTGATAGGACGGCTTTTTTGTACTTCGAAGATAAATCCGGCTTCGGTTATTTTGTACTTTTGCCTGAAGAGATCCCGTGTAAACAGGCAATTGTCGGAAGCGTCGACGAACTGTCCGCATCTCACCGAGTACAATCCATGCTTGGAAGCCAGCGTGACACCGGATACCCGGTTGTTCGCATCGGTTAGTATACCGCAAATATCCGTCATAAGCAAAACGTCCACTTGGTTTGCCAGTAAGCTATGCAGCATGCCTTTTTTCAGGCTTCCTCCGAATAATAGAAGGCGCTCTTTATATTCACTTTTGTATTTTCCCTGCATGTGTTCGTCGCCGATTTCAGGAAGTTCCCCTGCAGGAAAGAACAAGTCGATGAGGTCGTCGCTCCATTTATCGAAACCTTCGCTCCCGAGCCACAGCTTTCTTTTGGCCGCTATGTCGAATCCCGGCGAAGTGCGTTTATCTACTACCAGCACTTTCAACCCTTTGCGCGATGCTTCTAATGCCATAAAGAAACCGCTTAGTCCGGCCGTATGTATTACCACATCGTATGTGCCGTGCGGTGTTCCGGCAAATGCATCCGCCAGTTCGCTCAGCACTTCTGAATAAGAAATGTTCTGCCCGATAAGGACACCGCCGAGGGTTAAAAAGTTCCTGTTTATGAATTCCCGTCTTTTCATTTGATAAGTTTGTTGCAAGAGATATTTTATTAAAAAGGCCATCTGTTTTTGCAGGCCGGTAATCCAAAAAGTAGCCCGGATAAAAACCGGTTTCCTGCTGCGCTTTTCTTTCGTTCATCCGCATGAAAAGTGTATTCTTAGGTTGCGAATATAAATTCGCAGCCTCCGAATATATATTCTTAAGCTGCGGATATGTATTCGCAGCCTAAGAATATAGTTTGTATGCCGGGGAAACCGGATACGTTTGAGCATAAGGATGAAAAAAAAGGCTTCACACAAATTTTCCTTGGAAAGTTTGGGTGTGTGCCGTGTGGACGAAAGAGTAAAACAACAGGCTGCTCCGGCCCCGTTTTTATGGTTTCTCTGCGATTCATGCGGAGTTTTATTCGTTTATTTCGGTTTCTATTATTTTCTTATACCTCACCAATGCTTCTACATAGTAGTAATCGGCATAGGTTAACGGCACATCTACCTCCGAATTTTTTGGCATGTTTCCCACCGAGTGTTTCAGAATGAAATACGCATTTGTGCCTGGCGCAGCTAAATATTCGGGGGATGAAAGCGTACGTATCTGTGTTTCGGCTATATCCATGTACTCCGATTTACCGGTAAGCCGGCTTAACTCGATAAACGCCGAAGCCATGATAGCACCGGCAGATGCATCTCTGAGTGCATTCGGAATTCCGGGTGCATCGAAATCCCAATAGGGAATCTTATCTTCCGGCAGATTCGGGTGGTCGAGTATGAAGCGGGCAATTTTTTCGGCTTGAATTTTATACCTGTTTTCTTTTGTTTCCCTATACATCATGGTATATCCGTATAGGGCCCATGCTTGTCCTCTCGCCCAGGTGGAGTTATCCGAATAACCTTGATTGGTTTGTTTTTTCTCCGGAGCTCCGCTGATTGTATCGTACGACACGACATGAAAGGTGCCGTTGTCGTTACGGAAATGATTTTTGATGGTGATATCGGCGTGCGAACGGGATATAGTATCGTATTGAATGTTATCGGAATTTTTGGCGGCCCACTGAAGTAACTCCAGATTCATCAGGTTGTCTATGATAACCGGATACTGCCATTCTTTTTGGTTAAAATCCCATGAACGGATTAATCGGGTACTTTCTTTATAACGGGATGATAATGATTCGGCTCCTTGTAATAAAACGGATTTATAGTGCTCATTGCCTGTCAAACGAAATCCGTTGCCGAAGCTGCAATAAATCATAAAGCCTACATCATGGGTTCCCTTGTTAAATTTTTCTTTCTCTATCCGGCTTGTGTATATTTCGGCTTTTGTGCGCAACAAGGTATCGCCTGTAATTTCGTAAAGGTACCAAAGCGTACCGGGGAAGAAGCCGCTGGTCCACCATGCAGAGGAAGAGGTTGTCAGCAGTCCGTCAGTACCGACAGACCGGGGTAATTTATCAGGTTGATTAATCAGTTTGCCAGCCATCAAAGACATTTGCCGTGCCGATGTCGATATGGCGCTGTCTATCACATCTTCTATATTTCTTTTCTTGTTGCCATCAGAGCACGCCATGCATGATAAAGTAAGTGACAGGAAAATAAATAGGGATTTTTTCATATATAAATCGAAATTGATTTTTAATACTTGAGCTCGTTGTAACGGCAATCCTATAGTATCGACCACTCTTGCTTTAAGCAGGAGTGGTCGTGGTTCGCATTTCCTCGGCCGATTTATTATTTTTCGGTCATTAAGGCATCTGTTCCGTCGGGTTGATAAGCATAAGAGAATGTTATAATCCCTTTTCTTGCCGTGAAAGGGATTATTTCTTCCGTATTTTCACCCGTCTCCGAATCTTTCACATATTCTATCGGTTCCAAGCCCGTCATACCCTCCAGAAAACTTTTCAAGATGACTTTTACGTATTTTCCGTCGGCGGTTTTCATCACGAATGTTTTACGGGAAGAAAGATAATCGCCGCCGTTACTTACATCTTGGTTAAAGCTTATCCAGCTGCTTACCACACTATTGTAACTGCCCGGATAAGTTACTTTGGGATTTCTGCCGATTACGAGAGGCGCTTTACCGGTAGCTTTCGTGTCTTTCGTATAAGTGCCGTTGGTAGGAGCTCCTACGATGGTGTTAAAGACGAGTTGTTTATCAGTGCCTGCTAATGTAGTCATTTCCACAGCTGTTCCTTGTGCATTTTTTTTGCTCGAAGTACCGCCGTTAAGCCGCACATAGAGTGTAGTAAATGCGATGTCCCAATCTGTACGTTCCGCCCACTCTGCATCCGTGGTAAGATCGGCATTGCCTACGCCTACGACCTTTCCTTGCGAAAAGGAGAAATAATGCCACTTATTATATGCTGTCGCTTCTACCGTAACATCTTTTACATCGATATAGAATCGTTGGGAAAATACATCTTCTTGTTCCTCGCACGAAAAGAACAGGAGGCTGAACATGCATGCGATAAATCGAAATAATAGCTTTTTCATAGGATTGCTTTTTGTCTTGTTCAACATAGTTACCATTCGAAATCAGGATTTTGTACCATATTCGGATTTCCTTCTTTTTCCGAATTAGGAATCGGCCACCTGAGGAATCTCCTGTTATACTCTCCTATATTATTCAGATAAGCCCGTCCGGTACCGTATGTTTTTGTGCCGGAGTTGTAAGAGAGCGCCTTTTTCATGTCGGCAGGCATATTTTTATAAAAGTCGCCGTACATGTATTCCATCATCGTGCGCCTGTTATCTTTATATTTCATTCTTACGGCGTCATAATGACGTTTGGGTTCTCCTACGAACTCGAGGCCTCTTTCATCCCAAATCTTCATCCGGAATTCTTCCTTGCTTAAACCTGCCGAAACATCCAGTTTCAACGGATATTTATTACCGCTTTTGCTTCTCGCTCTTTTTCTTACAGCTTCGAGCGCCTCGTATGCTTCGGCGGTAGGCGCTCCGTTGTATTCGTTCAACGCTTCGGCTTTGATAAGATACATTTCAGCCAGACGGTAAATGAAGAAATCGTTTCCGTTATTCAATTGTTGTAAACCTCCCGGATCGGCATACTTATTCAGGTACGGATACAAATCGCCGGTATTGATTTCGTATTTCCGGGTCGGATCCAGCGCTTGTTCTTTTGCAATCTGTCGGGGATACGTGATACGGTGTATGCCGTCGTTACCCTGTTTCGCCCATTTGGTAAGGAAAGCTGTTTGCGACCGGTAATCTATTTGCGTAAGATCGCCGTTTTCGGTACCGGCCCCATAATCGCCCGTGGTACATAGGTCATAGAACCACGGTTGTATTTTGGCAATCGCCGAGCCTTTGTTGTTGGTTACGTTTCCGGTAATGCCGTATCGCGTCGTAGGCTGAAACCACGATGCAAACTCGGACCCGCGCGAAGAGGCACTTGTGGCCCGGGTATCGGCTACGAACTGGATGGCAAAGATGACTTCTTTATACGCTCCGGCTTCGTCGTTTATATCGAAAAGTTTAATATAGTCGGCTAATAACGAATAATGTCCGGATGTAATTACTTTATCTGCGTATTCATACGCCATTTTGTAGTATTCTTTTGCTTTCTGAGGGTCGGGCGAGAGCGCTCTGTCATTCGGTAACTCCAGATGATTGGCATAGGTGAGCGCTGCATCTGCCGTAGCGGCCATAACGGCGCCCAGATTGCCGCGTCCTCTCTCGTCATTCGGTTGCTTGTTTACAGGCCAGCAATTTTCTTCGGCAATTTTCAAGTCGCCGAATATCTGAGTGTATACGTCGTCGATGCTACTGGCCGGAACATAAAAGTCGGTTCCGATCGATACAGGCCGGGTAATAATAGGTACTTCCCCATATAATCTTACCAATTCGAAATAACAAAATGCTCTTACAAAATGCATTTCACCCACGATCCTGTCTTTATATCCCTCTCTCAACGTGGTAATTCCTCCGTTTTCCAGCAGGTCGATCAGATTGTTCGCATTTTTTATGATCTTGTAATATTCGCCCCATGCTCCGCCTATGTAGGAATTGGAAGAATTGAGAGTTCTCTTCGAGTATCCGTGGTAGTTGGTATTGGTAGTGGCGAATACATCATGGGCATAAAGAGTCATATAATTGAGTTGTTTTTTATACAGGTTATTGGTAGTGAAACCCGAATAGACTCCTTTTACCAAAATCACCACATCTGCCGAATCTTTGATATACCCGTCCTGTACGGGAACATACAATTGCTCGTCTATGCTGCAACTGGCGAAAAGCAGCGAAAGAGCCGATAGGAATATAATTATTTTAGATTGCATATTTCTTTGTTTTTTAATTAGTTAATTTAGAAACTCACACTTAGGCCGAACGAATAAGTTCTGTATTGAGGAATGCCTCCGTTGTCGATACCGGGTCGCATCCCTTTTCCGGCCCTGCTGTTTACTTCAGGATCATATCCTTTGTAATTGGTAAATGTCAACAGGTTGGTTGCTGTAACGAATATTTTGGCAGCATTGATAAAAGGTATCAGTTTGGACGGGCAAGCATAAGACAACGAAAGGGTTTTGAGACGTACGTAGGAAGCATCCTCTACGATGAAGTCGGTAAACCGGGAGCCGAAACCGGCACCTGTCTGATTAGGCGTAGACGGTCGCGGGTAGGTATTGCTCGTACCCGGTCCTGTCCATCTGTTTTCCCAAGCTTCCCGGCTTACGTTATAGTCGCTCGAAGTAACGAGTCCGTCCAGGAACTGTCGGTTGGCATTGATTACATCTTGCCCTATACTTCCGGTTACCAGGAAAGTCAAAGAGAGTGATTTCCACGAAAAAGCATTGTTGATACCGAAAGTAAAATCAGGGTATGGATCACCTATCACTTCGCGGTCTTCCTCATCTATTTTCTTATCATCGTTCAGGTCTCTGTATTTAAACGAACCGGGAATAATACCGGTAGCGTCGGTAATACCCGAGGCGTCGATTTCTTCTTGGGTCTGCCAGATTCCGTCGATGCGATAACCGTAGAATACGCCCAAGGGTAACCCCACTTTAGCGATGTTAGTTGTCTGATTGCCAATGGCTGCAAAGCTGGAGTTGATAACTTCAACGTCTCCCAAATCGAGTACTTTGTTCCTGTTTATAGAAAGATTGGCATTTATATCCCATTTGAATTCTCCGGTAAAAGGAGTCGCGCCTAACGAAAATTCGTATCCGCTGTTCCTTATCTTTCCGTTATTGGTGGGATAATTGCCATAACCCATCGATGGAGGTAAAGGTAGGTTCAGAAGTAAATCTTCGGTATCTTTTCTGTAATAATCGAATGTGAAGCGAAGGCTGCTCCGGAGAAAAGCCAGATCCAATCCTACATTGAGTTGAGAAGTCGTTTCCCATCCCAACGAAGGGTCTACGATGTTGCTCGGAATATATCCCACCGAAGCACTTTGGTTGATCACCGTCGTAGTGGTACCGTAGCGTAGCTGCGAGGCGCCTATGCCTATGGAGCGGCTACCCGACAGACCCCAACTGAAGCGCATCTTCAACTGATCGAGAGCGTCGAAGCTCTTCATAAAATTCTCTTTATGAACATTCCAGCCCAGGCCTACGGAAGGGAAGAAGTCCCATTGATTGCCTTCTGCCAACCGTGTAGAGCCGTCGGCACGCCCTGTTAACGTAAGAAGGTATTTGCTGTCGTAAGCATAGTTGAGACGGAACAGGAACGATGACAATGCATCTTCGCTGCGACTCGTAGTAGGAGCCGGAAAAGTTTCGGCAGATCCCAAATTGTAGTATAGCATCTTGTCAGACGGAAACCCTAACGCGTTTACACCCTGATTACGGGATTCCCATTTCTGATATTCGTATCCGGCTACGGCATTTATTTTATGCTTCTTATTAAATGTTTTATTGAAATTCAGGGTATACTCCCACGAGTAATTCTGTCTGTCGGAATCGCCGCTATAAGCATACCCGTTGTTTACATTCCCCAGCGTCGTACCTTTCGGGTGATAGTAATCCCGGTGCGATACACCTCTTTCTATACCTCCTCTGAGCTTCATGCTTAATTCCGGTAAAACAGTATACACCCCATACATATTGGCAAGCATATTGGTAGATTTATTAATATCTTCTGCCAGATAAACCAATGCGTACGGGTTACCGGTAAACGACTGGTCTATTAATTCGTCGTCGGTATAAGGAGTTAGCGTGGGGCGGGTTTTCAACGCTGCTATAATAACCGACATAGAGGGTTCGCCTTTGTCGGACGCGCTTTGTGCGGCATCGTTTTTGGTCATGCTACCGCTGATGTTTACCCCGAATTTGAATTTCTTGGAAAATTCTCTTTCAAAATTGAACCGGATACTACCGCGATTAAACTTAGACTGTTCGATAATACCTTCTTGTGTAAAATAAGAACCCGACAATGCGTATTTCATTTTCTCGTCGCCTCCCGACATAAGGATAGAGTGATTATGCGAAACACCTGTCCTGAAAATCAAATCCTGCCAGTTGGTTTCTTTAAGCGCGTCGATCTTTTCCTGCGTGTTGTAGAGCGAATGAAGCGTTCCTGTGCGGTTTACGTTCGCTTCGTTAATATAATCGACATAATCTTTAGTAGATAATACATCCAGTTTTTTAGGCACGCTACTGAAATCCACCCGGTAACTGTATGTGATGGAGTTTTTTCCGGCTTGTCCGCGTTTGGTCGTTATAAGCACCACTCCGTTAGCGCCTCGCGACCCGTAGATGGCGGTAGCCGAAGCGTCTTTCAGTATCTCGATCGATTCTATATCGTTGGGGTTGATTCCGGCTAATGCATTGTCGTCGGCTATAGTACCCAGATAACCCGATTGGCTGCCGTCCGACATTTTCGTCTGCGAGTCGTCCGAATTAATAGGGTATCCGTCTATCACGATAAGAGGTTGGTTATTTCCGGAAGGAGATGTCGCCCCACGTATATTGAAGGTCATGCCGGCTGCCGTCGCTCCGCTATTGGCAGTGATTTGCACCCCGGCAATTTGCCCCTGTAACATTTGTTCCATGGAGGTATATCCTTTTTCTACAATGTCTTTCGCTTTGAATGAAGCGATCGTACCGGTCAAATCGCTTTTTCTCATCGAACCGTATCCCACTACTACTACTTCGTTTAATAGTTGTGCATCTTCCGCCAACTTTATATTCAACGAAGTGCTTTTACCCACCACCTTCGATTGCTCTTTATAGCCTAAATAATTAAAGATCAGAACCGATTTTTCGTTCGCTACGTTCAACTGGAATTTACCGTCCAAGTCGGTTAATACGCCATTGCTATCGTTTCCCTTTTCTTTTACGGTACCCCCTATTAAAGGTTCGCCTGTATCCGCATCTCTCAAAATCCCTGTGATTCTTATCGGAGAGGAGTTTTTAACTAAAACGACCACAGATCCGTTATCCATGATTTGATAAGTCAGACCTGTACCTTTCAGAATCTCATCCATAACCTGCTCGAATTTTTTGTTGCTGGCTTTGAAAAATACTGTTTTGTTCAACGCAGCCATATCGTCGCTCATGAACAGCTTTTTACCGCTTTTCTTTTCAATCTCACGTAAAGCGTCACGTAAAGTCGTATTACGAATTTCGACGGATATCCTTTCCTGTTGTGAATAAGCTTGAATTGCAGGTAACGAAAGAAGAATTCCTAATAGTAAAATGAGTCTTGTTTTTTTCAGAAAATGTGTAGAAATCCTGAGCCTGCACGTTTCCTGTTTAGGCGATTTGTTTTTCATAAGGTGTGTTTATTTAAATGGATTAGATGTTAACTTGTACCGTTCACGACACTCCTGAGGGGTTCGCGCAGCAAACAGTTAATTATCGGTTAAGAATGATGCGAATGGAGTGCTTCGATGATTATTATCTATTTGCTTTATTTTTCTTTTCTCGTTTTACCATAGGCATTTTCGTATTTATTTTAAGACATTAGGAATATTCGTTCGATTCAATGTATAGCGATACTCTCTCTTATTACCGATTCTGTTTTTCCTTTATTTTGTCGATTTTTATTTCTCTTTTTCCATAAACGTAACCGTTTTACCTTCTACTTTATATTGAATGGGCGACACGATGGCCAATACCTTCAATACCTGTTCCAACGATTCGTCCGGTAACGTACCCGTGTAACGGTAATCTTTTAATATCTCTTTTTCAAAAACGATATTTATATCGAATCTTCGTTCCATTTTGATCGATAAATCGTAGAGGGTTTCCCTGTATATGATCCATTCGTTGTCTTTCCAGGAAATATCGGGTAGCGGATCTATCTTATCTTGTTTTACAATCTCGTTCCGAACCGGTCGAGGCTCCGTTTCGACCTGCGGTTTCCCTTTGGAGCTTTCCTTATTTACCTTAGCAGCATATTCGATCTGCTTGATTCCGTTCTTGATGGTTAACTTTTGATTGGGTAACAGCGTTATTTCCTGCCTGCCGTTTTCCGAAATTTTTAAAGACTTGTCTTTTATCGACACCCTACCCTGTACTAAGGTGGTAACCACATCTTTTTCGGATGAATAAGCCCGCACATTGAATTCTGTTCCCAACGCTTTGACCTGTACCGTGCCGGAATGAACAACGAAAGGTGTTTTCGATTTACTCACCACAAAATAACCTTCGCCGTCGAGCCATAAGTCTCTTCTTTTTTTCCCGAAGTCGCTATTGTAGCGCAACGTCGAGCCTGCATTCAAGGTGATTACCGATCCGTCTTGCAATTTCACACTCGAACGTGCCCCATACGGAACGATAACTTCTTGATAGGCCAAGCGGGTATTCGGAGTATCCACCTGATTGAGAACGAGCTGGGTAATTATACCTCCCGTTAGTAACAATAAGACAGAGGCCGCTGCTACCCAATGATAACGAAGCGATATTCTTTTCCCTTTCGATTGCTCCGCCTCGTTCGCTTCGGCTTCGGATAACGCATTGTTTTTAAATCGCTCAAAGGCTTTCTCTGTATCGAATTTTATATTTTTCTTTTGCGAAACCAGCCAGATTTCTCTGATTTGGTCGAATTCGTATAAGTTATCTTCCGATTCGTTAATCCATTCGATCAATACCCGGTAGTCATGGTCTGTTATGGTACCATTTAAGTATTGCACGATGATTGTTTCCATATTGATTTGTCCGTTCATTCTTCGTATCCGTGAAAAAGCACTTTTCTATAAGGATGCAACTTTACACAGGGAG
>DBGBSM010000434.1:0-9399 GCA_048468815.1 Parabacteroides sp. | reverse complement strand
TTACAGATGTAATCCGTTACTTTTTTACTCCCTGCTCCGCCGCTGCATCCCCTACCCGCCTACATTTGCGGTGTCCGGTAAAAACCCGGACGGTTCGGTTTAACTTTTAAATTCATATCATGCGACACATCTTTTCATTTACGGGCTTTTCCCGCACATGCGGCCGGGTTCTCTGCCTCGCCGCCGTACTCGCCGTTTCCTGCGTTTCGCTCCGGGCGGGCGATGTACGGAAAGTACAACCGGCCTCGTGGTGGGCCGGAATCGACCAGGCACCCCTCCAGGTATTGCTTTACGGCCACCGGCTCGCCGACGCGGAGCCTTCGCTTTCCACCGCGGCCGTTTCCATCCGCGAAACCGTGCGTTTCGCCAATCCGGATTACCTGATTCTGTATCTCGATATACAGGGAGCCGCCCCGCAAACGTTCGACATCCTGCTGAAAAAAGGCAAGCGCACGGAACGGGTGCCTTACGAACTGCGCCCGCGCCGCACCGGTACCGGCTATGCGCAGGGGTTCGATGCGGGCGACGTAGTTTACCTCCTGATGCCCGACCGCTTCGCCAACGGAAATCCGCACAACGACACGGTAGCCGGCCTGCTGGAAAAAACAGCCTGCCGTACCCGACCCGACGGCCGCCACGGGGGCGACCTGGAAGGCATTATGCAACATCTCGATTATTTTGCCGACCTGGGCGTAACGGCTCTCTGGACAACGCCGGTACTCGAAAACGACATGCCCGGCGGCTCGTACCACGGGTATGCCGTTACCGACTACTACCGGATAGACCCGCGCTTCGGCAGCAACGAAACGTACCGGCAGTTCGTGGAACAGGCGCACGGCAAGGGTATCAAGGTGATTATGGATATGGTATTCAACCACTGCGGCAGCGAAAACTTCCTGTTTAAGGACATGCCCGACGCCGACTGGTTCAACTACGGCCGGCGGTATGTGCAAACCAATTACGAAACCCTGGCGCCCTCCGACGTGCATGCGGCCGATACGGTACGCGCCTTGGCGGTAAAGGGCTGGTTTACCGAATGCATGCCCGACTGGAACCAGCGTAACCGGTACGTGGCCGACTACCTGATTCAAAACAGCATCTGGTGGGTGGAGTACGCGGGTATCGACGGCATCCGCCAGGATACGCATCCGTACATCGACCCGGCCATGAGCGCGCGCTGGTGTAACACGCTGACGGCACTGTATCCGCGCCTCAACATCGTAGGCGAAGCGTGGATGGGCAACAACGTAAGCGTGGCCTACTGGCAGAAGCGCAGCAAGGTAGCGGCTCCCTCCGACCCGCAGTTGCCTGCGGTGATGGATTTTCCGCTGATGGACATCCTGAACCGCCTCGGCGCAGACGGCCAAGGGCTTTACCCGGTATACGCTTACCTGGCGCAAGACGGGGTATACGCTGACCCGATGCGCCTGCTTACCTTCCTCGACAACCACGATACATCGCGCTTTTGCCGCACCGAAACGCAGGCGGCCGACGGGAACCGGTTCCGGCAGGCGCTCACGTTGTTGCTCACGTTACGGGGCATTCCGCAACTGTATTACGGAACGGAGATTCTGGCTTGCGGCGACAAGGCGCAGGGCGACGGCCTGTTACGCCGGGATTTTCCGGGCGGCTGGCCGGGCGACACCGTGAACGTATTTACCGGCGTTAACCTGGAACCCCGGCAACACGAAGCCTTCCGGTTTACGCAAAAGCTATTGCGATGGCGGCGCGGTAACGAGGTAATCGCCCGCGGCAGCCTGAAACATTTCCCTCCGATGAAGGGGGTATATGTGTACGAGCGGAAATACAACGGCCGTTCGGTCGTGGTGATGCTGAACGGTACGGCCGAATCGCAAACCCTGCCGTTGGGCATTTACCGGGAAATCCTGCCGGCGCCGGCGGCGCACGACGTGCTGAGTGGAACGGATACGCTTCTCGGCGACACGCTTTCGTTTCCTCCTTATGGAATCTATATACTCGAATTTTAATTTTTACACATCATTATAAACAACGACACCATGAAAAAGAAATTGTTAGCAAGCTGTTTCCTCCTGCTTTCGTTGGCAGCGGGCGCACAGCAGCTCGCGTCGCCCGACGGACGCCTGCAAATGAACTTCCGCCTCGACGAAGCGGGAACCCCTACGTACGACCTGTTTTACAAGGAAAAACCGGTTATCAAAACCAGTAAGTTGGGGCTGGAACTGAAAAAGGAAGACCCCGATGCGGCGGTCGATTTCGAATTCAAGCAACGGAAAGACGCATCGACGCTCGATAAAAAAACCGACCTTTACAGCGGGTTCGAGGTAGCGGATACGAAAACCGCCGCATTCGACGAAACCTGGCAGCCGGTGTGGGGCGAAGAGTCGGCCATCCGGAATCGCTACAACGAATTGGCGGTTACGCTGGAGCAGCCCGGAAACGACCGGACGATGGTAATCCGGTTCCGCCTGTTCAACGACGGGCTGGGATTCCGGTACGAGTTTCCGGCGCAGAAAAACCTGACGTATTTCGTTATCCAAGAGGAACGTTCGCAGTTCGCGATGGCGGGCGACCATACGGCGTTCTGGATTCCGGGCGATTACGATACGCAGGAGTACGATTATACCACGTCGCGCCTGTCGGAAATCCGGGGGCTGATGAAAAAGGCCGTTACACCCAACTCGTCGCAAACGCCTTTCTCGCTTACCGGCGTACAAACGGCCTTGATGATGAAAACCGACGACGGGCTGTACATCAACCTGCACGAAGCGGCGCTGACGGATTACGCTTGTATGCACTTGAACTTAGACGACACGAATATGGTGTTCGAGTCGTGGCTCACGCCCGACGCCGTAGGCGACAAAGGCTATATGCAGGCGCCTTGCCGGTCGCCGTGGCGTACCGTAATCGTAAGCGACGATGCGCGCGACATCTTAGCTTCGCGCATCACGCTGAACCTGAACGAGCCGTGCAAGCTCGACGATACGTCGTGGATCAAACCGGTGAAATACATCGGCGTTTGGTGGGACATGATTACCAACAAGGGCACCTGGGCGTACACCGACGAGCTGAGCTCGGTGAAATTAGGCGAAACGGATTACACGAAAACGCGCCCGAACGGCCGGCACTCGGCGAACACGGAAAACGTGAAACGGTATATCGACTTCGCCGCCGCCAACGGGTTCGACGCGGTGCTGGTGGAAGGCTGGAACCAGGGTTGGGAAGACTGGTTCGGGAAAAGCAAGGATTATGTGTTCGACTTCGTAACCCCGTATCCGGACTTCGACGTACAGGAAGTTCACCGCTATGCGGCCTCGAAAGGGGTGGAAATGATGATGCACCACGAAACGTCGGGCTCGGTGCGGAACTACGAGCGGCACATGGACCAGGCGTACCGGTTTATGAAAGAGAACGGATACCGCTCGGTAAAAAGCGGCTATGTAGGCAATATCATTCCCCGGGGCGAGCATCACTACGGACAATGGATGGTAAACCATTATTTATATGCCGTACAAAAGGCGGCCGGCTACGGCATTATGGTGAATGCGCACGAAGCGGTACGCCCCACCGGCTTGTGCCGTACATACCCGAACCTGATAGGCAACGAATCGGCGCGGGGCACGGAGTACGAGTCGTTCGGCGGCAATAACGTGAACCACACCACGATTCTGCCGTTTACGCGGTTAATCGGCGGCCCGATGGATTACACGCCGGGGATTTTCGAAACGGATTGCAGCCGGATGAACCCGGGCAACACCTCGCGCGTACGTTCTACGCTGGCACGCCAGTTGGCTTTGTACGTAACGATGTACAGCCCGTTGCAGATGGCGGCCGACGTACCGGAAAATTACCAGCGGTTTCCCGACGCTTTCCGGTTTATCAAGGACGTGGCGCTGGATTGGGACGAAACGAAATACCTCGAAGCCGAACCGGGGCAGTACGTTACGATTGCCCGGCGCGCGAAGGGAACGGACGATTGGTTCGTAGGGTGCACGGCCGGCGAAGGCGGACACGAGTCGGCGCTGACGCTCGGCTTCCTGCAACCGGGCAAGCAGTACGAGGCGGTAATTTATGCGGATGCGAAGGATGCCGACTGGGAAACGAACCCGCAGGCGTATACCGTCAGCCGGAAAAAAGTGACGAACAAAACGAAGCTGAACTTGAAAGCGGCCAACGGGGGCGGTTATGCCATCAGCATCAAAGAAATATAAAAAAACAGCGGAGGAACCCGAATAACGGATAAGAGCGGGAACGAACACCGGGGCACGGAAGCACAGCGATTCTATCGAGGACCGACCGAAACGGCAGAGGCGTTTGTTTTCCGGTTGCGCTCTTTACAAACGGTACAGAGCGGTACGATTATCCGGAGTTCCGCCCCCCTATAAAATAAGAAAAAACTTAAATTGAAAGTCATGAAAAGAAGCATTGCCATACGGCGCCTTTTCGCCCTGCTGACGGTTTTGTGGCTGGCGCTCGACCTGTCAGCGCAGCAACTCACCGTGAAGGGCATCGTAAAAGACGAAACCGGCGAGCCGGCTATCGGCGCCAACATCATCGTAAAAGGAACCACGAACGGAACCACTACCGACCTGGACGGGCTGTTCACACTAAACGCACAAACGGGCGACATCCTCCAGGTATCGTATATCGGCTACAAAACGCAGGAGTTGCCGGCGGCGGCCTCGATGAACATCCTGCTGAAAGAAGACTCGGAAGTGCTGGACGACGTCGTGGTAATCGGCTACGGCAAAGTGAAGAAGAACGACGCCACCGGCTCGGTTACCGCCCTCCAGCCCGACAAGCTGAGCAAGGGGATTACCACCAACGCGCAGGATATGCTTACGGGCAAGGTAGCGGGCGTAAGCGTTATCTCGAACGACGGTACGCCGGGAGCCGGCGCTACCATCCGCATCCGCGGCGGCTCGTCGCTGAACGCCTCGAACGACCCGCTCATCGTAATCGACGGATTGGCGCTCGACAACAAGGGTATCAAGGGGATGTCGAACGGCCTGTCGATGGTGAACCCGGAAGACATCGAAACGTTTACGGTATTGAAAGACGCCTCGGCCACGGCCATTTACGGCTCGCGCGCCTCGAACGGGGTGATTATCATCACGACCAAAAAAGGAAAGGGCGGCCAGGCGCCGCGCGTTTCTTACAACGGAAGCGTATCGGTGGCCACCGGCCGGAAACGGTACGAGGTGCTCAGCGGCAACGAGTACCGGGCGTATGCGCACCAACTGTGGGGCGATAACCTGCCGGCTCCGCTGGGCACAGCCGATACCGACTGGCAAGACGAGATTTACCGCACGGCGGTGAGCACCGACCACCACGTTTCGGTGTCGGGCGGCCTGAAAAATCTGCCGTACCGCATCGCCTTAGGGTATACCGCCGACAACGGGATTATCCGCACTTCGTACCTCCGGCGTACCACCGCTTCGCTGAGCCTCTCGCCTTCGCTGCTGAACGACCACCTGAAAATCAACGTGAACGCCAAATACATGAACGGAAAGAACCGGTACGCGGATACGGGTGCGGCCGTAGGGGGCGCCTTAGCCGTGAATCCTACCCAGCCGGTTTACATGGAGGGCGAGCCGTACACGTTTTCGGGCGGCTACTGGCAGAACATGTCGCCTACCAGCGGTTTCAGCGACCCGGCCTGGACGTACACGCCGAACAACAACTCGGCGCAGAACCCGGTGGCGGCGCTGGAGCAAAAAAGCGACCAGGCGAACAGCAACGATTTCGTGGGGAACGCGGATGTGGATTACAAGGTGCACTTCCTGCCCGACCTGCATGTACACGCCTCCATCGGGGGCGAATATGCCGAAGGGGCGCAAACTACGGTGCTTTCGCCTTACTCGTTCGCCAACAACTATTACGGATGGAACGGCCGGACGTCGGAATACAAGTATAACCTCTTTTATAATGTATACGCGCAGTATATGAAATCCATCGGGGCGCACGATTTCGACCTTATGGCCGGCGGCGAGGAACAGCATTTCCACCGGAACAGCGCGGAAACCGGCCAGGGCTGGGACCCGGTAACCAACGAGCCGTATAACGCCAAGCTGCGCGAACAAACGGCTACCGCTACCCGCAACACGCTGGTTTCGTACTTCGGCCGGTTGAATTATTCGTACCTGAACCGGTATTTGTTTACCTTTACCATGCGCTGGGACGGCTCGTCGCGTTTCGACGAAGGGAACCGGTGGGGCAAATTCCCGTCGCTGGCGCTGGGCTGGAAAATCAACGAAGAGGCTTTCTTGCAGCATACGGAGTGGCTCTCCGACCTGAAACTCCGCCTGGGCTGGGGTATCACGGGGCAGCAAGACATCAACGACGATTTCGCTTACGTGCCGGTATACGTAATGAGCAACGACTATGCGCAATACCCGTTCGGCGACGTGTATTACTCTACTAACCGGGCGAAGGCGTTCAACAAACACCTGAAATGGGAGAAAACGACTACCTACAACGGCGGCGTGGATTTGGGCATCCTGAACGGGCGCTTCACGGCTTCGCTCGACGGATATTACCGCGAAACCGACGATTTGCTGAACAACGTGAAAATCCCGGTGATGACGAACTTCAATGCGCAGATGACGAAGAACATCGGTTCGCTGAAAAACTACGGGGTGGAGTTCTCCACGAACGCCAAAGCGATTGCCACGAACGATTTCCTGTGGGATATTTCGTACAACATTACCTGGAACCACAACGAAATAACCCGGCTGAACGACGGGAACGACTCGGATTATTACGTGGAAACGGGCGATAAAATATCGAAGGGGAACAACACGAAGGTGCAAGTAAACCAGGTGGGCTATCCGGCCAACGCGTTCTATGTATACCAGCAGGCGTACGACGAGAACGGGAAACCCATCGAGAATACGTTCGTCGACCGCAACGGCAACGGCTCTGTCGACGAAGGCGACAAGTATATTTTCCATCAGCCGGCTGCCGACATCCTGATGGGACTTACCTCGCGGATGACGTACAAGCAGTGGGATTTCAGCTTCTCGCTCCGCGCCAGTCTGGGCAACTACGTGTATTACGATTTCCTGAGCAACAAGGCGAACGTGAGCGTTACCGGGCTGTACGGCAACAATGCGTACTCGAACACGAGCCGAGAAGCCATCGACCTGGGCTTTTCCGGGCAGGGCGATTACTACATGAGCGACTATTTCGTTCGGAACGCTTCGTTCGTGCGGTGCGACAACATCACGTTGGGATACTCGTTCGACCGGCTGCTCCATACCCGTTCGTACAAAGGCGTTGCCGGACGTATTTACGGAACGGTGCAGAATCCGTTCGTTATTTCGGGCTACGACGGCATCGACCCGGAAGTGAAATCGGGCATCGACAACAATCCGTATCCGCGGGCGATGACGTTCCTGTTCGGGCTGAGCCTGCAATTTTAATGTTCCATTCAACAAAAACGCAATATGAAAACGTATATACAACTACTTTGCTCCGCCGCTTTGGCGGTTGCCGCGGCGCTCGGAGCCACTTCGTGTATCGCCGACCTCGACCAGAGCCCCATCGACCCGCAAATGAATTTCGAATTCGACCAACAGGCTACCTTCGCCAAGCAGTACGCCTTGCTCGGTTTGTCGGGACAACAGGGCCCCGCCGGCAGCGGCGACCTGGACGGACAAGACGAGGGCGAATCCAACTTCTATCGCACCGTATTCAACCTGAACGAGCTGTGTACCGACGAGTGTATCTGGGCCTGGCAGGATAACGCGGGGATTCCCGAGCTCACCCGTATCTCGTGGACGCCGTCGCTGCAACGGGTGGAATGGGCGTACACGCGGCTGGGGTACGACATCCTGCAAATGAATTATTTCCTGGACAATATCGAAGGGCTGGAGGATGAAGAATCGGTGCGCCAGCGGGCGGAAGTGCGTTTCCTGCGCGCGCTGCATTACTGGTATTTCCTCGACTTGTTCGGTAAGGCGCCTTTCAAGGAGCACTTCGACAACGAGCTTCCGGAAGAAAAAGCCGGCAAAGCGCTTTACGAGTATATCCAGTCCGAACTGGCTGCCATCGAGCCGGCTATGTCGGAACCCCGGCAGGCTGCTTTCGGACGGGCCGACAAAGCGGCGAACTGGCTGCTGCGCGCCCGGCTTTACCTGAACGCGGAAGTGTACACCGGTACGGCCGACTGGGAAAATGCGAAAACGTATGCCTCGAAGGTAATCGGCTCGGCTTACCGATTGAGTCCGGACTACGCGCAGTTGTTTATGGCCGATAACGACGAAAACGAGGCGGCCATGCAGGAGATTATCCTGCCTATCCGGCAAGACGGCTTGCGGACGCGGTGCTACGGCGGCTCGTTCATGTTGGTTTCGGGTACGCGGATTGCCGGAATGCCGTTTGCGGGTACCACGGATGCGTGGTCGTGTATCTTCGCCCGGGCGGCGATGGTGCAGAAGTTCTTCCCCGACCTGTCGCGCGTGCCGATGTTACCGGCCGGAACGAGTACCGACGGCGTAGACCTGACTTCGGACGAGAAAATCGACGCAGTGGATGCTTCGTACGGCACGCGCACCGTGGATATGGTACGGGCGGCCGGCGACGACCGGGCGTTGTTCTACTCGGGCGTAGGGGGCGGTACCGACCGTAAAATCCGGACCACTACGCAGATTACGGGTTTCAAAGACGGGCTTTCGATCGTCAAGTGGCAGAATAACCGCTCGGACGGGGGCGCTACGCACGATGTAAAATTTCCGGATACGGATATTCCCTTGCTCCGGTTGGCCGAGGCGTACCTCACGCGTGCGGAGGCGGCTTTCCGCTCGGGCGACAGCGGCAGCGCGCTGAACGACGTGAACGTGCTCCGCCAGCGGGCGAACACCGCTTTGCTGGATGCCGTAACCGAGCAGGATTTAATCGACGAGTGGGCGCGCGAGTTTTACCTGGAAGGACGGCGCCGCTCCGACTTGGTTCGCTTCGGTTTATTTACTACCGATACGTATATCTGGGATTGGAAGGGGGGCGTGCCGGAGGGCACTTCGGTACGGGATATATATAATGTGTATCCGCTCCCGTCGTCAGATTTGAACAACAACCGGAACATGACGCAGAATGCGGGGTATTGAGGGTATCGCTGTTCAGGCAGCAGGCTCTTGGCGATTGTTACGCCCCGGAAGCCTGCGTAAGCATCGACGGTAGCCATCCGGCAGGCAGGGCGTCTTTATCGAAAATCGTTCGGTAAAGACGCCTGGTTGTTTTTCACCCCTGTTTTTCCGGAACAGCAGGCTGCCCGGCGTTTGAACGAAAAGAAGCGTTTCATCCGGTTCCGCCGGGCAGAAGTGTAAACTGAAACAGCGTGTTAAATCTTGTTTCGTAAATCGAGTTCAGTAATAAGTGTTTAATCCGTAAACCGGTTTCAAGAAAGGTCATTTTCAGGAG
>DBGBSM010000433.1:0-2028 GCA_048468815.1 Parabacteroides sp. | reverse complement strand
GAATACACTCGACACTGAAAAGAATTGAGAAAAAGGAATGGTGTAAAGACGATTTTTAATGTTTCAATCAAAGTATGGTAACAATCATTACAGGAGAAAAGGATTCGGGGAAAACGACTTTTTTTGCATATTGGTATAACGAAGTTCAGCGCGGCAGCGGCTTTTATACAAAGAAAATATACGAAGGGAACCGGCTACATGGCTACGAGGTAGTGTGTTTGCCGGATAAGCGGGTGGTGCCGTTCATTACGGTAGTACAGCCGCAACGCGTATACGAATGGGGCGGTATCGCTACGGAGCAACGTGTGGCGGACGTATCGGCATTGACGGAGGTGGCGGTTCGCTTACGGGAATGCCTGAAGGCACCGGACGAGCCGGTGTGGATCGATGAAGTGGGGCGCCCGGAACTGGAAGGACGGGGTATTGACGGGTTGATACGGCGTATTTTACGGCAGTGTACGGATGTGCGGCTGGTTGTGCGTAAAGAGTTGTTGCGGAGGGTAATCGGGCATTACGGGATCGAACGGTTTAATTTGGTATATGTGTAGAGGGGCCGTTCTAAAGAAGCTGTCTAAAGAACGGATTTTATTCGACCGGGTCGAATCGAATAAAAAAGGCTTGCCGGTTTTATGCGGCGCCGGGCGTACGGTGTTGCCGGTTCAGGGCGCGTTTGAGCAGGAAGTAGCCTACGGTACCCGAAACCAGCGAGCCGGCGAATACGCCTAATTTCGCTTCGTTCAGCAGGGCCGGTCCTATTTCGGGTAATCCGGCATACGACAGGTTGGCGATGAACAGGGAAACGGTAAAGCCGATACCGCCCAGCATGGCCAGGGCGAACAGGTTGCGCGAGTTCATTCCCGGCGGGAAAGAAGCGGCTTTCGTTCGGGTAATGAGCCAGGTGAACGAGAAAATTCCGACTGTTTTCCCGATAAACAAACCGGCGAAAATACCCAACGGAATGGTTACCAGGGTGGCCGGTTCGATGTTTCCGAACGTTACGCCGGCATTGACGAAAGCGAACAGCGGAAGAATGAAATAATTCACCCACGGATGCAAATCGGCTTCCATATTCTGGAGCGGGCTGATGGCGCGGTCGGTCATCCGCTCCATCGTTTTCAGCGATTTCACCTGGCGGTGGGTGAGGATGGTAGAGCGTTCGGTGTGTCGCGTCGCCGTATCCGGCAGGTGATAGTGAAAATCGTTTACTTTTTGCAGGTATTCATCGAGCTTATATACCGGACGCGCCGGAATGGCGAAAGCCACCAGTACCCCGGCGATGGTGGGGTGTACGCCCGATTCGAGGAAGAAAAACCACACCAGGAACCCTCCTACGTAAAAGAATAGGTTATTCGTCATCCCTAACCGTCCGGCGACGAACAGGAAAAGCAGGATACCCATTGAAACAAGCAACGGCATGTACCCTACACTGCCGCTGTAAAACAGGGCGATGATGATAATGCCGCCTATATCGTCGACTACCGCCAGGGCGGTTAAGAATATTTTCAAGCTGGGAGGAACCTTATCGCCCAGCAGCGCCAGTACGGCCAGAGCGAAAGCGATGTCGGTAGCCATCGGGATAGCGGCGCCGGCCGAGGCGGGTGCCTGGTGACAAAAGATAAGGAAGAACAACACCGGTACGATCATCCCTCCGATGGCGGCGATAATCGGCAGGAACGCTTTCCGGAACGAAGCCAGTTCGCCTACCAGTATCTCCTGTTTGATTTCGAGCCCTACCAAGAGGAAAAATACCGACATGAGCGCGTCGTTTACGAACGAGATTACCGGCATCGAGTGGCCGTGATGGGCGAACAGGTTGAAGTTACCTATGCGTACTTCGACGGGACGCGCCAGGAAATCGGTGTAAAACGACAGCCAGGGAGAATTGGCGAGTATCATAGCCAGCACGGCGGCTATGAATAACAGTACGCTCGGGTTGATTCTTTTCAGGAAAGAACTTAACCAGGGCCTTTGCAATACCGGTGTGTAATTCATCTCTTTCGCGTTTAAAGGATACAATAAGAGGTTGAT
>DBGBSM010000432.1:0-1685 GCA_048468815.1 Parabacteroides sp. | reverse complement strand
ACAATTACGACGCTCCGGCGGAAACCTTCCAGGGCGCCTTTATCGACAAGGAAACCGGCGAGCCGATTCAAACGGCTGCCGGTACGGCCATCGAACACGGCGGTATCCGCATCCGGCTGATGGAGTATAGCTGGAGCGATACGCCTGTTCCGTACGACTTTTTCGCGATGCGCGACGGAACGTTCAACAATACCAAAATTTTCAAAGGCACCTACGGAGTGGTTCCGGAAGGGCCGTTCGTACCGCTGGACGAGGAAATAATCGACATCGCAGGCGTGGTAAAGAAAACCTACGCAGTGGAACCGTTGCTCCGGGTAGAGTGGATCGGCGAGCCGGTGACGAAGACCGACGGAACCGTGGAGGTGCAGGTGCGGATTACCCGCGGTACGGAGAATCCCGACTACCGGCAACCGCTCGAAGAGGCGTGGTTGTTCGTGAGCCAGATCGATTATGTAAGCAATGCGCCGGGAGCGTACAGCGCGAAGCTGTCTACCAGCATGACGCAGGCCGACCTGCAACAGTATACCCTGGGTGACGTGCTCACGATTCGAACCGGCTATCCGAACGGCTGGAACGGCGGAACGGGCGAGCCCCAGAAGTTCGACGGCTCGTACGAACGGCCTTACTTCCTGCGGTTCGGGGCCCGTACTTCCCAATCGTTCAGCAGCATCAAGCGTTACAATTTCACGGAGGTGAAAGAGGTCTGGATACGCAAACCGTAAACTCGCGGAAGTATGTGCAAACCGGATAGGATGGCTTTTGCCGGATACTTCTGCGCCCTGCTCGTGATGTTGGCGGCGAGCCGTCCGGCCTCGGCGCAGGATAGCGTGATTAAAAGGCTCGAAAACGGCGAAACCCAGAAAATAGTGGTGTACGGAACGAGTCTTTCCGCTGCGCCCGACGGATGGGCGGCTCTATTGGAAGACAGTCTGAACGCTCGTTATCCCGGCCGGGCGGAGGTGGTGAACAGTGCGCAGGCCGCCATGTGGTCGGGGTGGGGTGTGGAGAACCTGCGCGAGAGGGTGCTGGCGCATCGTCCCGATATGGTTCTCCTCGAATTTGCCATGAACGACGCCTATTTGCCGTACGCTACCTCGGTAGAGGCCGCCCGGCTGAACCTGGAATACATGGTGCGCCGTATCCGGGAATTATACCCCGGCTGCTCGGTGTATATCCAGGTGATGAATATGCCGGTGGGGGAGCACGCGGCGCAGCGGCCTCGCGTCGCGCTGTACTACGGGATGTACCGGGAAGAGGCGCGGGTATTGGATGTCGGATTGATAGACCATAGCGAATACTGGGCGCCGCTGCTGGAAAAGGGCGAAGAAGCGTTCCGTAAGTATGTGCCGGACGGCATTCATCCCAGTATGGCGGCGCAACGGGAACTGGTGCTTCCTTGTATTTTGAAGGCACTTTCTTTCCGGGGAAAGAAATAAAGGCTTTCTTCGCCTTGACAGGCTGGTTAGGTCGTTGCCACGAGGGGGGGCGTTTGCTGCGAAGGGTAGCTTTTGGTCGTTGCCACGGCGGCCCTTCATTTTTTTCTCTTTATACCGTATTGAATAACACCGGCCACTTCGTATGGCCCCCCGGGCCTCAGTGAGTGAGCGTAAAGAAAATGGTACGGAGTGAACGCCCGGAAGGGGGTGTTGTTTGAGCGAAGCGAGTTTCACCCCCTTCAGTGAACG
>DBGBSM010000431.1:0-2731 GCA_048468815.1 Parabacteroides sp. | reverse complement strand
GGTTGTACCCGACATGGCCGATAATACCACAATCTTCCGGTTGCCGTCGCAGATTAACTTCGCCACCTCTTTCATTCGTTGGGCCGAGCCCACGGAAGTACCGCCAAACTTTAAAACTTTCATTTTCTTTTTCCTTATATTAAATTGTTCTTTTTTTTCCTTTCGGGTGTGCAAATGTACATGAAATTAAGGAATTGTACAACAAACCCCGCCAAATAATCGGCTCCGACGGGTCGATTGGCCTGCCGGTGCACGTTGCCCGTGTACGGGGTACGTACGGGAGAGGGGGAGTCGCCCTTCCGGTTTACTTGCCGATGCCCGGTTGCCGGTTGCGTAATTCCCTCCCCGGCTGGTTCAACTATGCCGGCAACGCTCGCTGCCCTTTGCATACAATGCGTGCCCGAAGAAGCAGAGCAGGCAGTTTCACCATGATACGATTAGAACGCTCCAGCGGGCACTGGACGTGCAGCGCATAACGCGATTTCAAATTCACCAGGATACTTATTACAACAGCCTGGCCGAAGTGCAAAGCTACCATTTCAAATTCACCCCGATACGATTAGAGCGGTACGGGCACCGGTGACGGCGCACCAGACATCGCATTTCAAATTCACTCCAGAACAGAACTCAGCCAATCGTTCGGCTCCTTCCCCAAGAGGCTGTGCGTGCAGTCCGATTCCGGAACGGAACCCGTACGCATCGTACGCTTTTACATTATACGGCTTGTCGAGCGGCAGCTTTCCCAATGCCGGCAGAGCATACGCATCGTACGCTTCCTTAAACGATAAGGCTCCGGCGTACCGGCAAAAAGTTATATCCTTTTTATCTTTTATCCCGGCGTCTCTGGATAAGAGCTTCCGGAAAAACTACTCGGCCTGCGCCGGTTCCGGCACGATGTCGCTCAGCGTTGCGTTCTCGCATTTTACCACCCGGGCCGGAAAGTTATGCACCAGCGTATAGTTGTGCGTGGTCATCATCACGGCCGTTCCGTTGCGGCAAATCTCGTGCAGCAGTTGCACGATTTGGCTGCTGGTTTCCGGGTCGAGGTTTCCCGTAGGCTCGTCGGCCAGAATCAGTTGCGGATTGTTCAGCAACGCCCGCGCAATTACGATACGTTGCTGTTCGCCTCCCGAAAGCTCGTGCGGCATTTTGTACCCTTTGTTTTGCATCCCCACCTGGCAAAGCACGCTGTCGATGCGCTCGCGTATCTCGTTTTTATTCTTCCAGCCTGTCGCTTTCAGTACGAATTCGAGGTTTTTCTGCACCGAACGGTCGGTAAGCAGTTGGAAATCCTGGAACACGATGCCCAGTTTCCGGCGCAGGTACGGAATGTCTTTCCGTTTCATCTTGCACAGGTTGTATCCCAGCAATGTACACGTGGTGCCGCTTACCGGCATTTCGCAGTAAAGCGATTTCAGCAACGTGCTTTTACCCGAGCCCACTTTCCCGATGATATACAGGAACTCGCCCGCCCGCACTTCCAGGCAGGCGTCGCGCAGGATCTGGTTTTCGCTGCGGCAAATATCGGCGTGCTCCAGGCAGAGCAGGAGGTTGTCGTCCATAACGTTCGTTTTTTAAGAAGTTAAGCCTTGTGCCTTTTCTGAAGCTCGCGCGAAAGGTCTTCGAGGCGGATACCTTTGCTGGTGCAAAGCACGATTAAATGGTAAATCAGGTCGGAAGCCTCGTAGATGAACCCTTCCTCGGTGCCGTTCGTAGCCTCGATAACCGTTTCTACCGCTTCTTCGCCTACTTTCTGCGCCATCCGGTTCACTCCTTTCTTGAACAGCGAGGTGGTGTACGAGCCTTCGGGCATTTCCTGGCGGCGGCGTTCGATAAACCGTTGCAGGTATTTCAGGAACAGAATATCGTCGACGTTCTTTTCGTTGAAGCACGTATCGGCTCCCGTATGGCATACCGGGCCTACCGGGTTTACCTTGATTAACAAGGTGTCGTTGTCGCAATCGGGCGTGATGCTTACCACGTTCAGGAAGTTGCCGCTCTCTTCCCCTTTGGTCCAGAGGCGGTTCTTGGTGCGGCTGAAAAACGTTACCTTATTCAACTCTTGGGTTTTCATCAACGCTTCTTCGTTCATAAAGCCCAGCATCAACACTTTACTCGTATTGTTATCCTGAATGATCGCCGGGATCAGGCCTCCCATCTTTTCGAAATCTAATTTCATCGTATTTATCTGTTTGTTTATATACTTATTCCGGTTCGCCCTGCCGGTTCGAACCTGCCGAAACCCGAACGGACCGTAAACGGTATGCATACGTTCCGGTTCGCTAAGCCGGCCTCGTACTTCAACTACCGTAAGTCGGGTGTAAACTTGCATCCTCCTTTCCGGATTTTCGCGGCTTCCCCCGGGTACTCTTTTTCCGTTTAACAAAGATATTCCGGCGTGCATATTCCCCGAGCATTTCGTACGCTACTTATCCCCTTCTTTTTTCGTCCGGCGGATGCGATGCCCCGGACTGTCGGGCGCAAATAGGGGGGAGTATGCAGATAACAGCAGGTACGGATGTAGCTCCGGAAACCGCTGCCCTATATCGTTCTCGCCGGTTACGCTTTCTCTGTTTCGCCGGGTATATTTGCCTTAGAAACCATGCTCCGGCCGGCGGTCGATGTTATGCTTTCTCTGTTTTCCCGGATATGGCGCTGTTCGTTAAGCTTTGCTCCGGCTTTTTCCGGTTGTTTCCGGGGTAACGAACGGCGGTTCCGACCGTGAGCTAAA
>DBGBSM010000430.1:0-3502 GCA_048468815.1 Parabacteroides sp. | reverse complement strand
TCCTGTACGAGCGGCTCCGGGGCGTTTCTCCTTTCTCTCTTCTTCGTTTCAGATGCGTCGTACCTTCAACAAACGTTCCTTTTATCTGCGGCTTATAGTTTTCGTCTACTTTTTCCAGCCCCATTTCCCTTCGTATCTTACGGGTACGCTCTTCCAGTTCCTCTTTCCTCGGATCCCAGTAAATCGGATGATGATGGAATTTCCGAGGCTTTCTGACATTATAAAATGAAAAAAAAGCCATTTCGCCTCCTTACTTTAAATTAATAACTTACCCTTTAATGCTTAAACTTATCGTTGTTACGCTTAGGCTTATCCATGCTTTTTCGCTTAACCACACGATAAATATCGTCTTTATTTTCGGGACGGAGGTAATCGAACCAATTAAAATCTTTCAATATTTTCTTCGACGGGTCCAAATCCGGAATAGGCGTTAACGTACCCTGCGGATTGGGCCAAATCTTCAACTTATCCAACTTACCGTCCTTTACCCATATATTCAGGAATCCGCTTTTTGTTTCGTTCATCCCGATTTTCGACCCGTCGTCTTCGAGCGGATAAAAAATCGACTCGGCATTTCCGGCCACCTCGATCCGCTCGATCTGCTGATTGTTGAAAAACGCTTTCAAATCGTTCCCCTTAAGCTGGTTGTAATACGACGAGTCCATCTCCTGCGCGGCAAAAGCGAACTCTTTCACATGAGCGAAATCGATGGTGGTATCGTTCATGTATACCAGAATCGTATCGCCGTACAACTGATACGTTTCATTCCACAACACCGGGTCGGTATACATATATAATATAGAGTCGCGCGTATTATACTGCATCGAATCGCATACTCCCTGCATATCCGTACGGTAGAAACGCACATCGTAAAAAGCCTTTATTTCACGGGCTGTAGAGTCGATTGTGAACATCTGCAACGTATCCGCATGCAGAAACAACGTATCTCCTTTCGAATACTCCAGGAACCGGGCGCTATCGGTGGCGAACGCAAACCCCTCCGGGTCATTGAAATATCCGTAATTTCCTTCCAGAATCGCCTTCTGGGTAGTATCCCGGAGCGACATATTTCCGAATGCCTCGCCGATACCCAACGCCCGGTTATAATAAATGGAATCGCCCGTAAGTATCTTCGACCCCGACGAAACATCCGACCGGTCGTACAACATGGAAGTATTGTTTACCGTATCGTACCAGCCCCTCGACGAATGCACCAGCCCGCTGTCGGAAACAATGGTAGAAGGCCCCAGGATAGTAGCTACCTTGGTTGCCGTATTATAATGCAACGTATCCGAATATAAAACAAACCGGGGATTCGTAAGTTTCACGCTATCGTTGAATACAGCCAACTTCGTATCCGGCGAATATTGGCCGAAGTAAGACGATAACTCGTTCAGCGAGTCTACAATCAAGCCCCCTTCGAAATAATAGCCGATGTTTGTTAACCGGTCGTAATTCAGGCTGTCGGTAAACAATGTAACCTCCTGGTTCTCCATCCTTACATTTTCACGCAGCCGGGCCAGGCGCGTATCGCCGTTATAAAACAACAAGTCGCCATACACGAAAATAGAGTCGCCCTGCTCCATCCTCACATTGCTGAAAGCATCCAGCGAATTCGATTCTTCGTAAAAATAAGCGCTGTCGCAATACATATACGAGCTGTCTTGCCGAAAAATCACATTCCCGATCAAGATTTGGGCATCCGGATTCCGTTCCTGGTCGAACGACAGGATATCGGCATTCTCCAGGTAAATTTTCACTTTCGGCGCTTCCCGGAGCGAATCGCCGGCCTCCGTAGCCGCCGGTATCGAATCGGTTATACCGCCGGCCGGTTGCGGCTGCCGGGCTTGCCGCAACGAGTCCGGATTATGCTGAGCCGCCAGAAATAAAACAAACAGGCACAAAACTCCTGTACATATTATTTTGTGCCTGCCGAAAAAAACTTTTTCCGTAACCTTTATCATACTGGGAAATTAAGCCGTCAATCTTTAATCCAACCTCCGTATTTAAAATCGCACTTTTGCCAGCCGTCGCTGATGCGTATATACGTTTCGGCTTGCTTCTTGGCAATCCATTTATTCAATATCTCGGTTCGTTTCCGGTCTTCCACGATACTCTTCAGCGCTTGGAAATCTTCCGCCATGTTCGCCTTATGCCCTTCCACGCGGGATTTGAGCTTTACGATGGCCACCACTTCTTTCTGGTTCGACTCGTTAATCATCCGGAAAGGCCGCGAAATTTCACCCACCTTCATGTCGTAGATAATCTTTCCTATCTCCTGCGGCAACTCCTGCAGCTCGAACTTGGGCGTACTCGCATGCGGGCTGTCGGGACGCTGGTTTACCATAATCCCCTTATTATTCCGTGTATTTTTATCGTACGACACATACATGGCCGCTTCCTCGAACGAAAATTTATTCGCCTTCAAATCCGTATACAGCGAATCCATGCGCTGGGTAGAAATTTCCAATTCTTTCTCCGACGCCTGCGGCTTGAGCAGAATATGGCGGCAATTAATCCGGTCGCCCCGTTTTTCTATCAACTGAATAATATGGAAACCGTATTCCGTTTCCACGATCTTCGATACCTTTTTCGGGTCGTTCAGGTTAAAAGCCACGTTGGCAAATTCAGGCAACAACATCCCTTTTCCCATAAAACCCAGTTCGCCCCCTTTTTTAGCCGATTCCGTATCTTCCGAATACATGCGGGCCAACGTAGAAAACTCCATTTTCCCCGAGGTAATCTGCTCGGTAAAGTCGCGAAGCCGCGCCTTGATGGCGTCGGTTTCTTCGAAAGGAATTTTCGGTTCCATCGTAATAATCTGAACTTCTACCGTAGGCGGTATATACGGCAGGCTATCCTGGGGAAGCTGGTTAAAGTACTTACGCACCTCGGAAGGAGTAAGTTTCACATCGCCGATAATCTTGTGCTGCATTTGCTCCACGATTTGCTGCTCCTTGATAATTTCCTTCCGTTCTTCTTTAATCTGCGAGTATTTCTTATTAAAATACTCCTCCATTTTTTCTTTCGAGCCGAGCTGTCCCGTCACATAATTCATCCAACGCTCCGTTTGCTGAATCACCTGCGACTCGTTGGCTTCGATACTGTCCAGTTTAGCCTGATGAAGATACAATTTTTGAATCGCCAACTGCTCCGGAATTACACAATACGGGTCACCGTCGAGATACTGGCCTTCGTTAGCCATATATAAACGCTGCGTTTCCACGTCCGAAAGTAAAATCGCCTCGTCGCCCACGACCCATACAATTTCGTCTACTACATTCTTCTGCGCCATAAGCATACAGCAGGAACAGCAGGCCAGGAAAAATACACCCAAAAATCGTTTCATTCTCTCAATCCTTTTTATTATGCGTTTCATTCTGTGCACGGTTTAGTTTCATTGCTCGAAGTAATACGTTACCTTCCCTTTCTTCAACGCATCGTGATACAATTCGTTTTCAAAATTCTTCAGAAACTCCAGCTTTCGCCGGTTAATCAACAA
>DBGBSM010000429.1:0-4769 GCA_048468815.1 Parabacteroides sp. | reverse complement strand
CCATATCGTAAGCGCTACCGGGATTTACGGCGGCACGTACAATTTGCTGGCCGTTACGCTGAAAAAGCTGGGAATCGACTGTACGTTCGTCGACCAGGATGCCGGCGAGGAAGAAATCGCCGCGGCTTTCCGGCCGAACACCAAGCTGTTGTTCGGCGAAACGATTTCGAATCCGGGCGTGATGGTGCTCGACATCGAAAAGTTCGCCCGCATCGCGCATGCGCAGGGTGTGCCGCTGATTGTGGATAACACGTTCGCCACGCCTATCAACTGCCGCCCGTTCGAGTGGGGAGCCGACATCGTTACCCATTCCACCACCAAGTATATGGACGGACACGCTACCAGCGTGGGCGGCTGCATCGTCGATAGCGGCAATTTCGACTGGAACGCGCACGCGGCCAAATACCCCGGTCTTTGCGAGCCCGACCCGTCGTACCACGGGTTAACGTATAGCAAAGCGTTCGGCAAGATGGCGTTTATCACCAAGGCTACCAGCCAGTTGATGCGCGACCTGGGCTCCATCCAGTCGCCACAGAATGCGTTTTTGCTGAATTTGGGGCTCGAAACGCTGCATTTGCGTATGCCGCAGCATTGTAAAAATGCGTTGGCGGTAGCGAAGTGGCTCGAAGGAAACGAGAAAGTAGCCTGGGTAAACTATCCCGACCTGGAAGGAAACAAATATCACGACCTGGCCCGGAAGTACTTGCCTAACGGTTCGTGCGGCGTATTGTCGTTCGGATTGAAAGGCGGCCGCGACGTGGCGATCCGGTTTATGGACAGCCTGCAATTAGCGGCTATCGTAACGCATGTGGCCGATGCCCGTACCTGCGTGCTGCATCCGGCCAGCCATACCCACCGGCAACTGAGCGACGAACAGCTGATCGCAGCCGGCGTGGCGCCCGATTTGATTCGCTTCTCGGTAGGAATCGAGAACGCCGGCGACATTATCGCCGACATCGAGCAGGCGTTGAATAAATAAACCGTCCGGAACAACCTGACCGGTTTGGCCGGCGCCCACGGAGTTGCTGCGCGGAAATGCGGCACGGCCGGGTAATCCGGGTCGTGTGGCGGGGGCGGCCCCGGGTGCCGTAACGTTGAACCGGCACATCCCGGGCATGCCGTTTCGTGGACGGCGCGGTTAAACCGGGCTGTTGTGAACCGCAACCGGGAATAGAGGCGAAGGAGGTATCGGGCAGTAGTTTTTTACTGTGTAAGGCCGGAATGTATAAACCGCATCCGGTAAATACCGGCTTCTGCTTCGCTTTTTTCTCTGTTCACGGCATTTAATCTGTATTCTGAGCTTGCGAATTTATATTCGCAAGCTCAGAATATATATTCGCAACTTACGAATTTATATTCGCAGCCTGCGAATACAGTTTTTCCGGCGATACATCCGGTTTTTCCGGTGCATCGGGCGGGAAATGTTCCGTTGTGCCGGCAGGTATCTTCCGGCGGACGTTTCCGGAACGGGGAAGAAACGGGTGGCCGTGCGGTGCCGGGCGAGCCCGGTCGCTTTCCGGTCTGAGGCGGCTAAATACGCCCGTGTATTTCCGGCTGGCCGGCATGTTGGAGTTTTAATTATGCAGATACGAAAATATTTTATAGTTTTGTGCAATCGTTCACGATAAAATCAAGGAGATACGCTATGAGAAATCTGATTACGGTGGGAGCGCTGCTTCTTTCCCTTTCGTTGGCTGCACAAACCAAGGTGGTGAAAAAAAATGCCGTGAAAGCAAACGACTTCGGTATCACTTACTCGTTGCCGAAAACGTCGTTGCTTATCGACGCCGAGGTAACGAAAGTAACCTGCAAGAGCGGCCCGTACTATAAATACGCCGAAAAATACCTGGGTACCAAGGATGCGGTGGCCGAAGACAACACTTACTACGAGTTAGGTAAAATTTCGTTGCGCAACAAGGGCGTACCCGACCCCGACAATACCTATATCGTCAGTTTCAAAGGCGGCACTACGGCTCCTTACGCGTATCTTACCGACGACGGCTTGCTGTGCACCATCAATGCGGAGTACACCGACGAGAAAGCCGTTGCGCCGGTTTCACCCGAAAAAGAAAGCGGTTCCGGATCGCTTTCCGATATTTCCGTGTTCACCGAAGAGTTCCTGATGGCCGGTTCTACGTCGAAACAGGCCGAAGTGGCGGCCAAGCAGATTTACCGCATACGCGAAAGCCGGATGAATATCCTTACCGGCGAGGCCGATAACCTGCCGCCGGACGGCGAAGCCATGAAGCTGGTTATCCGTCAGCTCGACGAGCAGGAGCAGGCGTTGGTCAATCTGTTTACCGGAACGAAAACCCGCGAAACGTATCGCCAGACGTTTACCGTAATCCCGGATAAGGAAGCCGGGAAAGAGGTGCTGTTCCGCTTTTCGCGCCTGTTGGGAATCGTGAAGCCGGATAACCTGGCCGGCGCGCCGGTTTACTTCAACCTGAAAGCCATCGACCGGGCTCCCGCGCTTTCCGGAAAAGAGGCGGAGAAAAAGGAAAAGTCGCTGAAAGGAATCGTGTATAATATCCCCGGAAAAGCGGCCGTATCCCTCACGATGGGAAACAAAACCTTATACAAGGGCGAGGTGCAGGTTACCCAGTTCGGTACCCGCGAAGGGCTGGCTCCGGTGATGTTCGAAGACAAGAAAGCCCCGGTAAGCGTGTATTTCTATCCGGAAACGGGCGCCCTGAAACAGATCATTCAATAAAGTACTCATCTAATAAATTAAAAACACATGCTTAAAGACCATCCGAAAGGACTGTTGGTTCTCTCGTTCGCCAATATGGGAGAGCGCTTCGGCTACTATACCATGTTAGCCATATTCGTATTGTTTATCCAGGCGAAATTCGGGTTCTCGTCCGATACGACCAGTACCATTTTCGCCTGTTTCTTGTCGTTGGTTTATTTCCTTCCGTTCTTCGGCGGCATTATCGCCGATAAGGGGCTGGGATACGGCAAGGCGGTAATCCTGGGCGTTATCGTGATGTTCGTGGGATACCTGTTGCTGGCTATTCCCACCGCTGCCGATACCACCGGCCTCGTGGCCATGTTCGGCGCTTTGTTGTTGATTTGCGTGGGAACGGGTTTCTTCAAGGGGAACTTGCAAACCTTGATCGGCAATTTGTACGACGACCCGAAATACAGTTCCAAGCGCGACCTGGCCTTCAGTATCTTTTATATGTGCATCAATATCGGCGCCTTCTTCGCTCCCTCGGCGGCCGAGGCGGTGTCGAACTATTTCCTGGGTAAGAACGGGTTGTTTTACAACGCTTCGATTCCCGACCTGGCTCACCAGTTCCTGAACGGAACGATTTCGGATGCGGGAACGGTGGAGCTGGCTAAGCTGGCCGATGCGCAGGTGGCCGGTGCGAGCGCCGACCTGGGCGGATTCGCCACGATGTATATCGACAAGTTGTCGGAAGCCTATAACTACGGGTTTGCAGTGGCTTGTTTCTCGCTGGTTATCTCGCTGGCGATTTTTATGATTTTCCGCAAAACGTATAAGTATGCCGACGTTACGGCTGCCCAGCAGGCGGCTGCCGATAAGGCGGCCGGCGTGGAAAGCAAGGTGCCGGAGCTTTCGAAGGAAGAAACGCGCGAGCGGGTCATCGCCTTGTGCCTGGTGTTTGCCGTGGTGATTTTCTTCTGGATGTCGTTCCATCAGAACGGCCTGACGATGACGTTCTTCGCCCGCGACTATACGGCGAGCCAGCTGAGCGGTTTCGACCGGTTCGGATTCTCGTTGGCGGCTATGGTGGGCGTGATCATCGCTTACTACGGGGTGATTGCGCTGATAAAAGCGGAAAAGCTGGCGGGTAAATTGGGCGGCGCCGTCGGTTTGGTAGTGGGTGCTGTGCTGGCGTATACGGTATATACCCGGATGGACCCGACGATTTCGATTGCTCCGCAGATTTTCCAGCAGTTCAACCCGTTCTTTATCATCGTACTGACGCCGCTTTCCATCGGCTTGTTTACCTGGCTGGCCAAGAGGGGGAAAGAGCCTTCCGCACCCCGCAAAATCGGTATCGGTATGTTGGTAGCGGCGCTGGGTTTCTGTGTGCTGGCTTTCGGCTCGTTCGGATTGCCTACGCCCGATTCGTTGAAGGCGATGGGTGGGGTAAGTCCTACGTTGGTTTCGCCTAATTGGTTGATCGGTACGTATTTTACGCTTACCATAGCCGAACTGTTCCTGAGCCCGATGGGCTTGTCGTTCGTTTCGCGGGTAAGCCCACCCAAGTACAAGGGGATGATGCAGGGCGGCTGGCTGGCGGCTACGGCTTTCGGTAATTACATGGTGGCGTTGATCGGTTACCTGTGGGGCGGCTTGCAATTGTGGTTGCTGTGGGGCGTACTGATCGTGTGCTGTTTGTTGTCGGCTTTGTTTATTTTCTCCATCATGAAGCGGCTGGAGAAGGTGGCTAAATAAGAAGAAGAGAAAGGATAAAACCCGGTGATGAGAAAGCGTTATACTTCGTGCGGTTTGCAGGCGCTCCGTTTCAGACGATGGAGCCGCAAGGGGTATGCCGCTTTCGTGAGCCGGCAGCGGGCGTGTACGATGGGTACCTTGCGGTGCCACATCGTGGAGCGGCTGCAACAGAAAAACGGAATGCCGGTGGCTTACATGCCGCTGTGCGACTGTCCGTACGAAACGGCGGATGCGCTTGCCGAAGATACGGAGGGCGTTCCGGCGGATTGGTTGCCGGCAGCCCTGGCGTGTGTTGTAACGGCTTGCTACGGGGTGGCTGCGGATGCGGCGGCGCCTG